>JBASIK010000187.1:0-65086 GCA_049654745.1 Bacteroidales bacterium | reverse complement strand
GTGTTAGAGAACGAATGCACAGCAACACAAGCAGAACCAGAAGAAAAGGCATCAGAATTTTTGTATAGCGTTCTATTCCGTTTTTAACTCCGGATATAATTATCAAAGCTGTTAACCCCATAAAAATAAGGAACCATAAATAAGGCCTGAAGGGACTGTTTAGAAAAGCTGTGAACATTTCTGCAAGTTCCCTGTTTGTTTTCCCTGAAAGGTTGCCGGTAATTGCCTGATAGAAATATTCAAGGGTCCAGCCTGAAACTGTTGCATAAAACGACAGAATAAAAAATGCTGCCAGTACACCCATCACGCCTATAAGAAACCATGGTTTGCCAGGAGCCAGAAGCCTGAAGGCACCGTATGGGTTCTTCTGTGCCGATCGGCCAATGATAAACTCTGAAGTCATTACCGGAATGCCAATGAGCAAAATAAAAACAATGTATATCAACAGAAATGCACCTCCCCCATTCTCACCTGCAACATACGGAAATCTCCAGATGTTTCCTAAACCTATAGCCGAACCAGCAATTGCAGCAATGGCACCGATATTACTTCCGAAACTGTCACGTTTTTCTGTTCCTGACCCACTCATGATTTTTAATTTATTTCATTATTGATTTACTAAGAAGAATATGGCCGCTAATATATAAATTATTGAGCAACCTGATTTGTTTTCTTATTTCTTCAAAGAATTAAAAAAGGTTAACAGTTTTCCTGAAACTAAGGACAAAAAAGATTTTAAAATATGTTTATCTTTGCACTCTCAAAATTAAAAGCATAATAATGGTAAAGCTCACTTTTCCTGACGGTAAGGTAAAAGAATTCACAGAAGGAATAACTGGACTGGAAATTGCCAGGCAGATAAGTCCGCAGCTTGCGAAAGAAGTTCTTTCCGTGTCGGTTAATGGGGAATTATATGATCTAACAAGGCCTATCACGTCAGATGCAACTATAAAGCTTCACAAGTGGGAGGATGATGAAGGCAGGCATGCTTTCTGGCACTCCTCGGCACATCTTATGGCAGAAGCGATTGAGCAGCTCTGGCCCGGCACAAAATTCGGTATTGGTCCTGCTATTGAAAACGGTTTTTATTATGATATCGACCCCGGTGACCATGAGATAACAGACGACGACCTGATTGCTATTGAAAACAGGATGAAAGAGCTTGCAGCTCAGAATCAACAAATTATAAGGAAAGAAGTAAGCAAAAAAGAGGCTCTCGAGTTTTTCGAAAAGAAAGGAGATGAATACAAGCTCGAGCTTATCAGTGAACTTGAAGATGGAACCATATCATTATATACTCAGGGAACCTTCGTTGATCTCTGCCGGGGGCCCCACCTGCCCTCAACTGAACCAATCAAGGCAATAAAGGTTTTAAGCATTGCCGGTGCATACTGGAGAGGTGACGAAAAACGTAAGATGCTTACAAGGATTTACGGCATAACCTTTCCAAAGCAAAAAATGCTCGATGAATACCTTGTCTTTCTGGAAGAGGCTAAGAAAAGGGATCACAGAAAGATAGGTAAGGAACTGGAGCTATTTACATTCTCTCAGAAAGTTGGGATGGGATTACCACTCTGGATGCCACGGGGAACAGAAATCAGGAATACTCTGATCAATTTCATGACAGGAATACTGAAAAAGAGAGGATATAAAATAGTTACAACACCACACATAGGAAATGTAAATCTTTACAAAATTTCAGGACACTTCGAAAAATATGGTGCAAGCTCATTCCGGCCGATTTCAACGCCGCAGGAAGGTGAACAGTTCATGCTGAAACCCATGAATTGCCCGCACCATTGTGAAATATACAATACTACACCTCACTCGTACAAAGATCTGCCACTCAGGCTTGCAGAATTCGGAACTGTTTACAGGTACGAACAGAGCGGTGAACTTCACGGTCTGACAAGGGTAAGAAGTTTCACCCAGGATGATGCGCATCATTTCTGCAGACCCGACCAGCTCAGGGACGAATTCAAGAGTATAATCGACCTTGTACTGTATGTATTTAAAATTCTAAATTTCAATGAATTCACCGCCCAGATTTCTTTGCGCGACCCAAACGATAAAGAAAAATATATCGGTTCGGAAGAGAACTGGGCAAAAGCTGAACGCGACATAATTGAAGCCGCAGCAGAAAAGAACCTTGAAACTGTTGTGGTACCTGGAGAGGCAGCATTTTACGGACCCAAGCTCGATTTCATGGTGAAAGATGCCATAGGAAGAAAATGGCAGCTTGGTACCATTCAGGTCGATTATAACCTCCCCGAGAGGTTCGACCTTACCTATACTGGTAGCGACAATCAGAAGCACCGGCCTGTTATGATTCACCGTACCATATTTGGCTCGATGGAAAGGTTCGTGGCTGTACTGATTGAAAACACCTCTGGAAAATTCCCGCTGTGGCTTGCACCTGAGAAAGCAGTCATTCTGCCCATCAGTGAAAAATTCAACGATTATGCAAAAAAAGTTTTGGAATTATTAAATAATTCCGATATTTGCACTCTGATTGACGAAAGGAACGAGAAGATAGGTAAGAAGATAAGGGATAATGAGTTAAAGAGAATTCCTTACCTTCTGATAGTGGGTGAAAAAGAAGAACAAAGCGGTACAATTTCAGTTCGCAGGCAAGGAGAAGGGGATAAAGGAGTGATGACGCCTGAAGAATTTATGAATTATGTTAAAAGTGAAATAAAGAGAGAGACGGAGGTTTGAGCTGAGGTAAATAGTATTAACTAAAAAAGGAGGAATAGTTATTATTTTGCAGAAGAAAAATTTCCAGGGCAGAGAAGGATTACCTGCCCACAGGGTCAATGAAAGCATAACCGCCCCGGTAGTTAGAGTGGTGGGCGATAATATTGAGCCAAAGATAATGAGCATCAGGGATGCTCTAAGGCTTGCTGATGAGATGGAACTCGATCTCGTCGAAATCTCGCCAAATGCAGATCCGCCTGTATGCAAAATAATTGATTACCAGAAATTCCTTTACCAGCAAAAAAAGAAGCAAAAGGAAATAAAGGCGAAATCTGCAAAGATAGTTGTAAAAGAGATCCGGTTCGGACCTAACACCGACGATCACGATTACAACTTCAAGCTCAAACATGCGATTAAATTCCTTGAGGAAGGAGCAAAGGTAAGAGCATATGTATTCTTTAAAGGAAGATCAATTCTTTTCAGTGAGCAGGGCGAGATTTTGCTGCTCAGGTTTGCGAACGACCTGGAAGAATACGGTAAAGTTGAACAGTTACCGAAGCTGGAAGGAAAGAGAATGACAATAACAATAGCGCCGAAAAAGAAAAAATAAACAGAATAAATTAATATACAGAGAGATGCCTAAGACGAAGACAAATCCGGGAGCAAAAAAAAGATTCTCCCTTACAGCCACAGGAAAAATAAAACGCAAGCATGCGTATAAAAGCCATATCCTTACAAAAAAATCTAAAAAGAGAAAGAGAAATCTTACTCATTACACGTTTGTGGATAAGGCTGATGAAAAGAACATTAAGCTTTTATTAGGATTAAAATAAATTATTTATTAACCAGGGTGTTAAGCATACAAGTTTTCGCATAAGCGAAGCGCTTACATCCAAAAAATGAAATGTTATGCCAAGATCAGTTAATTCAGTCGCTTCAAGAGCAAGAAGAAAGAAAATTCTGAAACAGACAAAGGGTTATTTCGGTTCAAGAAAAAACGTCTACACCGTAGCAAAAAACACACTTGAAAAAGGGCTAATCTATGCCTATCGCGACAGAAAAGCTAAGAAGAGAAACTTCAGATCACTCTGGATTCAGCGAATTAATGCAGGGGTACGCCAGTACGGCATGAATTACTCGGAATTCATGGGCAAACTTGCACAAAAGGGTATCACCCTTAACAGGAAGGTGCTTGCCGACCTGGCAATGAATCATCCTGAAGCCTTCAAAGCTGTCGTGGAAAAAGTAAAGTAATTTCAGTTAAGAACAACCCCTTAAATAGCCTCTAAGGAGGGATTGTCTAAAATACCCCCCTGGGTATTTTATTATACTACGTCTGACAACCATTAATGTTTTCCCAAAGTGGGCAATACACCCCCTAATTCCATTGAGAGGGGGACTTAATTATCATTTGCTCTGAAATATTGAGGCAGCAGAATAAACAAATTTGTAAACCTGTCTCAGGATTAAATTAGAAAACTATCAAATTTTTTCAGGAAGATGCACTTATCTTGCTTTCATGAAGAATCTTTCCCATCTTATTTTGCGAAGACCGCTCTTTTCCTTGTCTATTGAAAGCCAGATGAATTTGGGTTTTCCTACTATATGATCTTCGGGTACAAAACCCCAGAATCTAGAATCGGCTGAATTGTGACGGTTGTCACCCATCATCCAGTAATAATCCATCTTGAAAGTATAGGTAGTTGCTTTCTGCCCGTTAATGTAAATGTCGGCTCCCTCAATTTTAAGATCGTTATCTTCGTAAACATCAATTATCCTTTCGTAAAATGCAATGTTTGAAGTATCTATATTCACCGTTGCACCTTTGTAAGGTATCCATAAAGGACCAAAATTATCTTCATTCCATTTAAGTGAAGGCTTATAGGGAAAAATATGGGGAGCATATTCTCCTTTTCTCGATATTACCGGCTGAACACTTACAACGTTTGAGAAACCTTTTAGCTTCTCCACATTTTCTCTGGTAAGCGGCATGATATATGCTGAGCCAACGTAATACTGGTAATCTGACCTTGAAATTCCAAGTCGTTCAAATGCTTTAGGGTTGATTGATGTTCCGTTTGTCTGGACCACATAAGTAGTTTGCTGGTACCGGGGCTCTGGGAATTTTTTCCCGTTCACATACACCACTCCATCATCTATAAGAATGGTATCTCCTGGTATTCCGATACACCTTTTTACGTAATTATCTCTTCTGTCGACTGGCCTGTAGACTATATTAAACCTATTACGAATCTCTTTTCTTGCACGGTCAAGATAATTTTCCCACGTACCTGTTTTTGTACCGGCCAGTGCGTCGCTGCTTATCATTTCGCGGGCTGTTCTGCGTATAATTTCATAATAGCTCGTTGCCTGTTCTTCAAGAACAACGGTATCCCCTGCCGGGAAATTAAATACAACCGGGTCACCATTTTTTATTTTCCCGAATCCTGCCAGGCGCTTATAAGGCCAGTGAACGAGGTCGGACCATGATTTGCCTTTAAAAATCGGCATTGTGTTCTGTGTAAACGGAAAAGCAATTGGAGTATTTGGCATTCTTGGGCCATAAGCCACCTTGCTAACAAACAAATGGTCTCCAATCAGAAGTGACTTTTCCATCGAGCCTGTAGGAATACGATAGTTCTGAAAAAGGAATATATTTATTAATGTAACTGCAATAACCGCAAAAATCAATGCATCAAGCCATTCTATCAGAGCACTGTTTTTCTGGTGCCTCTTCTTCCAGAAGGTCCAGTTGACTTTTTCCGTGATATAAATATCGAAAATAATACCCAGGCCAAGAAGTAACCAGTAATTTCCAATCCAGATAACAACCAGTATGTATGTTATAGCTGCAACAGAAAACTTAAAGTATTTGTTTGAAAGTAACTTCAACATAAATGAATTATTGTTAAAGACTGCAAAGGTACTAATTATTATTAGAACCCAAGTATATCATTCATTGTAAAGACTCCTTTGCGTGATTTGATAAACTCGGCTGCAATAATTGCGCCAAAGGCAAAGCCTTTTCTACCTTTCGCCTCATGCCTTATGCTGAGGGTATCAATTTCGGAGTCCCAGGTTACGATATGTGTGCCGGGTACATTACCTTCCCTCACCGAGCGAATGGGTATTGCATTATCCCGTGGGCTTTCGGCAGGGCACCAGCCTTCGTAAACAGGATGCTGAGCCTTAATGCCTTCGGCAAGTGATATTGCAGTACCACTTGGAGCATCGAGTTTCCTGGTATGATGAATCTCTTCAATGAACGGCACATATTCACGCAGACCTGCCATCAAACGTGCAAGTTCTGAATTCAATCTGAACAGAATATTTACCCCTATACTGAAATTTGAAGAATGTATGAATGAAGTTTCATTCTTCCTGCATATCTTAACCACTTCGTCGTAATGCTTAAGCCATCCAGTTGTACCAGATACAACAGGCTTGGGCATCTCAAGGCATTTTACAATATTTTTATATGCCGATTCAGGAGTTGTGAACTCAATAACCACATCAGCATCAGCAAATTTCTCGGCTGTAAAATCTTCCTGATTGTTCACATCAATCTTTATTATTACCTGATGGCCAATTTTTTTTGCCATCTCTTCTACTTCATGGCCCATCCGGCCATATCCTACGAGTGCAATGTTCATACGAATTCAATTTTTGCGAAAATACCTGTTTTTTTTAATTATATTTCAATTGTTAAAAATTTTACATTTATGAAAATTGTGACGTTTCTCTTTTTAAGTGGTATAATGTTGATTATCAGTTCTTGTAATAAGGAAGAGGTTGCTGATCTTGTAATAATAAATGGTAAAGTATTCACTGTTGACCCTTCCATGCCTTATGCAGAAGCTGTTGCTATCAAGGGTGAGTTTATAACCGAAGTCGGGAAAAATTCGAAGATACTTAAACTGGCCAGCGAGAAAACAAGTGTTATCGACGCAAAAGGAAGGCTTGTTATTCCGGGCTTCAATGATGCTCACATTCATTTTGGTCCTCTTGATCCTGACTATATAGAATTGAGATATACGACTGACCCTGCCACAATAACCGAAAAAGTTGCAGCAATGGTAGCAAAGTCGAAACCCGGGCAGGTGATACGGGGTGGTCACTGGGATCACGAGATGTTCACCACCAGGGAATGGCCTACCAAAGAGCTTATTGACAGGGTTTCGCCTGACAATCCTGTTATTCTAAGTCGTGCCGATGGCCATTCGGTGCTGGTAAACAGTTATGTACTGAAGAAATCGGGAATAACTAAGAACACTCCCGACCCGCCGGGAGGCGAGATACAGAGAGATCCGGTAACAGGAGAACCCACCGGTATTCTGAAAGACAATGCCGAAAATTTAATCAGGCTGGGCGATGTTTCGGTCAGCCTCACTCCCGAAGAACAGAAGGCAAAGACATGGGAAGGCTATTTACTTGCTCTGAAAGAGGCCAGGGAATACGGGGTCACAAGCATTCAGATACCTGGCAGTGCCGATTTTGAAGTGTACGAAAAGCTTAAGGAACAGGGCCTGCTCACATCACGTATTGACATTGGCCAGGCACTCACAGGTGATACCAACAGGCTGAAAAGATATCTTGAGCTGGCGCAGAAATACCCTCGTGATTCGAACTGGATACGCTTTGGCTATCTGAAAGTCTTTGTTGATGGCTCAATGGGCTCTGGCACTGCCCTTATGTTTGAGCCTTTTAACGACCGGCCAGAAACATCGGGTCTGGCAATGCATCCTTATGAAGAGTTTGAAGATATGGTGTTGAAAGCTGACAGGATGGGGTTTCAGATAGGGGCTCATGCTATTGGCGACAAAGCCAATTTCTGGGTGCTTAATGCTTTTGAAAAGGCCAGGCAGGTAAATGGCCGTCGCGATAGCCGTCATCGCATTGAGCATGCTCAGACGCTTCAGCAGAGTGACATCCCGAGGTTCGGGCAACTTGGAGTGATAGCCTCAATGCAGCCAACCCATTGTATAACGGATAAAAACTTTTATGAAAAACGCGTGGGATTTGAGCGCAGCAAGGGAGCATACGTATGGAGGAGTCTGCTCGATGCAGGTGCAATACTTGCTTTCGGTACCGACTATCAGGTGGAACCCATAAACCCGATGGAAGGGTTATATGCTGCTGTCACTCGCAAGGATAGACGCGGCGAAGAGGGCGAGGGTTGGTTCCCGGAGCAGAAACTTACTATGGAAGAAGCAATAAAATACTACACCTGGGGCTCTGCATATGCACAATTTATGGATGACAGGAAAGGTATAATAAAAAGAGGATATCTTGCAGATATAGTTATAACCGACAAAGATCTGCTTACCATACCTGAAAGTGAAATTATGAAGACAAAAGTAGATTATACGATCGTTGGCGGGAAGGTAGTTTATTCAAGGAATGAGGAGTGAGGAGTGAGGAATGAAAGGTAAATGCAAAGGGTGGAGCCTAAAGGTTTTTTCTGTATCTCCTTTATCCGTTAAATCAGCTTCATCTTAGTGCTATAAATCAGATTCAAACATAAATACTGTTTTTTTGTTATATTTAAGTCTAAAACAATATACAATGAAGCGTCGTGAATTTATTAAAGCTTCTGCGCTGGCGGTACCTGCGCTGAGCATTTTCCCTGCCGATCTCTCATCTATTGTGAGGGAGCAGCGACCGGGACAGATGGAGAAGCGTTCGCTTGGCCGAACAGGTGTAATGCTTTCAGTAATAGGTTTCGGGGGTATCATTGTTAGGGATGTTGCCTCTGAGGAAGCGTCGGCATATGTCAAGATGGCTATTGATGCCGGCGTAAATCATTTCGATGTGGCGCCGTCGTATGGCAATGCCGAGTTGATGCTGGGTCCGGCGCTGGAGCCATACAGAAAAAATGTATTTCTCTCGTGCAAGACTCAGAAGCGCACCAGGGATGAAGCCCTCAGGGAACTGGAGCAGTCGCTGAAGAATCTTCGTACCGACCATTTCGATCTTTACCAGTTGCATGCAGTAACAACCATGTCAGATGTAAATACCATACTCGGCAAGGGTGGAGCGCTGGAGGCGTTCCTGCAGGCAAAGAGCGAGGGTCTTATAAGGTTCATCGGTATGTCGGTTCATTCGGAAGAGGCCGGTATGGCGCTCATGGAGGCATATGATTTTGACACAATTATGTATCCGCTACATATTTCGAGCTGGCATGCAGGCACTTTTGGTCCTCAGCTGCTCGACATGGCGCATAAGAAGGGTATGGGGATCATCAGCCTGAAGTCGATGGCCAAGGGTCCATGGCCACAGGGCGCCGACAGGTCAAAATATCCGAAGTGCTGGTACGAACCATTTACCAGTGAAGAAGATATCAGGATGGGACTACGTTTTGCTCTCTCCCACCCCATCACCGACCTCATGACCTCAGGACAGGGTGAGCTCTTTAAGATTGCTCTGGGGATGAGAGATAAGCTTACACCGTTATCACCTTCAGAGGTGGAAGCCATTAAACTGAAAGGTGCTGCCATGGAGCCGCTGTTCAGGTACCCGTCAGTGGAATCGGTAAAGTAAACAAGGCATGAGATACGAGGCATGAGGTACGAGGAATGAGGAGTGAGGAATGAGTAATGAGGGATGAGGAGAAATAAAGTTTGAGCGTTGTGGATTATAATATAAATTCAACAAACACATCTTATTGAATTGCAATGAATTACATTCAATACTGATGATTTAGTGACAACTGAATGACAACTGAATGACGCGCTGAGCAACGCGAAGCGCAAATGACCACCGAATGTCGTTTCGAAACGTATCGGGAACTATTGAATTACTATTGAATAACGCCCTGAACTAAGCTAAGTGCAAATGACAATTAATAAATAGCTCTCTCTTGCCCGTCGTCCTGCCTGCCGGCAAACAGGCGGGGATAAACACGGATTCCGGCTTTACCGAAGACGCAGATTGGAGCGGATCAACAACAATTGAGCCGGGTATAAAAATTCCGTTTTTCAAATTATTATATAATTCCAGTAATATATTATTCTGAGGATAAAAACTCACTTTACTTAATAATATCAGCAAGTGTGGTTGTTGCAAGAAAGCTAATAATACGGTCGTTCAGATTTTTCCAAACTTTCCTTGCCCTGCATGTACCACTCATATTGCAAATTTCTGGATTATTTACACACTGCTGAATATCTTCATTTGCTTCGAAGGCACGCTCAATATCCAGCAGTGTAATCTCTTCCGGAGGCCTGGCTAGAAAATAACCCGACTTTAACGAGGGTCTTACAACCAATCTGGCAACCTTCAGAGAATTTATAATATGATCGAGATATTTAAATGAAATTTTTTGCCTGAATGCTATATCTTTCTGGAAAACACCCTCATTGACAGAATTGTTCAGAGCGATATCGATCATTACCCTCAAACCATATCTCAATTTAGTATTTAACCGCATTTATCAATAAACTAAGTTTGAGTACAAATGTAATGAATATTGTTTCTTGAATTTCCAGTAAACCCATAAATCTTCTTGGCGGTTGCAACCCCAGTTCCTGCCAGTTGATACTTGTTTCTCCCCGGATTTCTTTATTCTCTGAACCAGGTGGACTGATTATTTTAGTAGAGATGCCCTTCTCTACTGATTTACCTGCAACCTCAATTTCAACATTTATCGTTTCTGCTGATTCAAACGCAGAAGCAGGGATAAATATCACTATCTCTGGATATGAAGCTGCATTGATCATTTGCAGGAAATCATGCTCGATTAAATTATTTCTTGCTTTAAATGATGAAACCGGGATCTTAAGCTGATACACATTTCTTCCATATAAATATCTTAAATTGTGTTCAGTAAGGGAAGCATTGAGACGGAAAGAAGAGATATTCGTTCTGCCATAGATAGATATAAGGCCATTGCTTCCATTATCATCAACTTTTGATAATGGTTGGGCACCTAGCTCAGAGAGTCTGAACAAATTTAAAAAAATATAACACGATATAATGAAAATAAAAAATGCAGGTCTGTATTTTATTTCCTGTTTCAGGAAAACCCACTTATCTTTCAACACAATCATATTCTTAAGCAGACCTGCATTTATGGAGATTAGAAACTCACAGCGGCTTCAAACATAAAACCTTTAAACCCGGCATCAGTGCCGTAAATATCTGTAAACTGATTGTAATTCTGTCTTACATATTCAAGTTTAACCAGCATATTCCTTATGGGGAACCATCCTGCCCCAAACTGAATCCTGTCAACTGTTTTGGTAGTACTTGCATTATTACCGCTATCGGTATTACCATTTACGATGTTATACCGTCCGCCAAGGTAGAAATTCTCCTCTTTCCCAAATCTGTAAAGAACTTCAGATGCAAACTGACTGAACCTGAACTCTTTTGTAGTCGGATAAAGGCCTGTTGCATTCTCGTAAGTCCCGAAGAACTCAAAACCGTAAATCCTGCTGAAGAGGTTTAACATGAATGAGTTGGTTCTGGTAGCTGTACCAGGGGTGAAATAGGTATTCAAATGGTTCGATTTAATATCAACTGCAGTAGCGCCGTTTTTCGCCAGATTCATAACAAGATAGTACCTCGAACCGGTACGGTCGCCAAAATAGAGTGTGCTACGGTGATTTGATTCAGGCATGTGATAACCGCTTACAGTAAAACGGAGACGTATATTTTCATTAAACGACTTATCATACCCTGCTTTCCAGTAAAATCCAAGCTCTTTATGAGCATCATATGCTGTAAAAGCATTATTGGAATATAAAGTGAGGTCCTGCCTTAAATTTCCTGTAGAAGTAGCTACCATCAGCAAGAGGCCATTATTTCTGTACATTATTTCCATTGCGGGAGCTGTGGTAAAAGCATCCATGATATAATTTCCCACAAAAGGATTATTAATCACATTCCCATTATCAGACCTTCTGAAATGTGCGTCACCATAATTAAGTTCCATATCGCCAACCCATATTGTAACCTTATCCATAACTCTGTCAACAAAATCCGATTTGATAAAAGGAAATTCATCGAACATAATATAACCACCTTTTACCCATGCTTCATTATGATGCCTTGCGGAAAGATACGTCTGGAGATTTAGTTTAACGCCTTTTGCCAGGTCAACATCCAGATTGAAATTAGCAGTCGGAAGATTGAATCCTGTACCAAGAGGAATAAGAGAACTATCGGCATGGTGGTTTATTACCTGGTACTGCAGAGCAAAATCACCGCCAACTTTAACCTTCAACCCTGAGAATTCATCTCCACTTATCTGTGGCGATTCAAATTGTGCATTTAATACCGTTGCAAATGCAACCAAGAAGACTACAAATAAACTTTTTTTCATAATAATCTATTTTTAGGTTAATTATTTATATTACTTTTCTGTAAGATATAGTTCAAACGTAAATGACACAACTACATCTTTTCCAGTCTTTAATGTTTTGAAAAATGCGGTGGGAGGTATAACATCATAGTGGGTCATATCTATCTGATAGTCACCAGATATAGTAATAATTCTTTCAGAAGTTACTTTGCCGATTATGGGTATTTCCACATCTCTGGTTTTCCCTGCTATCTGCAATCTTCCTTTTATGGTACCCTTGAAAGAATTTCCTGAGACGGTAAGAACATTCTCACCTCCAACAAAACTTATTTCTGGGTACTGGGAAGCGTTAAGAGCTTCACGAGTTTTATTGTTCATTATGACATAACCGCTTTCAATACTATTAACCGGAATTGTCAATTCGACCTTTTTAATTATTAACTGTCCATTAGTCAATTGGATTTCATATCGGCTTTCAGCTTCCATAACTTTCATTTCCCAGTCATGGAGGTTGGAAGTGCCAAGAATTTTCATCTCTGTTTTAGAAATTTTCCATACAGGTTCTGCCAGGGCAATACCAGCAGAAACCAGTAGAAATAACCAGCTCAAAATTTTTATTTTATTATTCATCGCATTGATTTATACTTATATAAATACTATTTATACTACTATATTAGTAGTATTATTTCGTTGCAAATTTAGTTTTTTTTTGAAAAAGTCAATTATGATATTTATTAATTTTAGTTAATCAGCTCGCTTAATAAACGATATTACATGTATATTATTTATTCATTTTTTTGTTATAATGGTTTGGGTCGGCAAGCAATGCTGCCTATCGGCAGACAGGTGGGGATAATCGCAGAGCCCAGTTTGCCTGGTACGGGGTTGACGCAGATCAACAACAATTGCGCCGGGTTTAAAAATTTCGTTTGCAAATAAACATTTCGTCCCGGCGCCAATAATTGATCGTATCCTTTGCTACAAACATGCCGCTCCGTCGGAGCTAATAAACCTCCTTGTAATTAGTTTAAATACAGGCTCCTTTCAGGGGGTTGGGGGTGATTAAGATTCTAGCTCAGAGTTCAGGGCGCAGAGCCTGGAGCGAACAGAGCAGAATATAACCTTTTTAATTACTTTTGCCCGTCGCATAAATTACATACGGTTGTTAATCTGGCATTACCAACCGATAGTTTATGAAACACATACAAAACTTTAAATAAACAATCCAAACGACAATGAGAATATTCTTTCTGATTTTTGTTTTACTGCATGCACTTATCCATATTCTCGGATTTGTGAAAGGATTTGGCATAAGGGAAGTCAAAGAACTGACACTACCAATAACAAAACCAATGGGCCTGTTGTGGCTAACGGCAACTTTTTTGCTGGTGGTTTATACCATATTATACCTGGCACATAGCAGGCATGCATGGCTGATCGGACTTATTGCCGTAGCCGTTTCACAGGTACTTATTATTCTTTTCTGGAAAGATGCCAGGTTCGGAACATTGCCCAATATTATCATATTGCTTGTGTCACTCGTTGCCTATGGCGATTATAGTTTTCACAACCTCACAGGACAGGAGACAGAAGCCTTGATTAGCAAGTGCAGCAGAATTCAGGAAGGAAAGATAATTTCAGAAAGCGATATCAGCCGGTTACCTGAGCCGGTAAAAAAATGGCTTAATAATTCAGGGGTAACAGGCAAGCCCTTTATCAGTGTGGCAAAGTCGGTTCAACAGGCTGAAATGAAGATGAAACCAGGTCAGGAAAAATGGATGAAGGCATCGGCCATTCAGTATTCTTTTTTTGATGTGCCTGCTTTTATCTGGATAGCTGATGTCAGGATGAATTCTATATTGAAGTTTTCGGGCAGGGACAGGTTTGCTGACGGCAAAGGAGAAATGCTGATTAAGTTAAACTCCCTGATAAATGTAGTGCACGAGCAGGGGGAAAAACTTGACGAAGGAGCTTTACAGAGATATCTGGGCGAGATGATATGGTTTCCTTCCCTGGCACTCAGCGAGCATATTACCTGGCAGCAGGTTGATGACAGCACCGTTACAGCAACAATGAGTTACGAAGGAACAACAGGAAGCGGCACTTTTTATTTCAACGGCAATGGAGATTTTGTAAAGTTTTCGGCATTAAGATATATGGGAAATAAGCCCGAATCAAAACGATATGAATGGGTGATACTGGTTGACGGATATAAGACTTTCGAAGGTATAAAGGTACCTTCAGAATTGACCGCTACATGGAAACTTGAAGAGGGCGACTGGACCTGGTTGAAGCTGGAAATTGTCGATATCAGGTTTAACGAAAATGCGGTTCGCTAACAGATTTACTGGGGATATAATGGTTCTGATGTTAAACTTTCTTTCCTATATAAAACACATAACCGTAATAATCTTTGTACTTGGAGAATAGCTCTGCCTCATAGCGCTGAGAGGTGATAAAATCTTCCGCCATCTTATTTCCTTTATGTTTTGCCAGAAAGATCTCCTGCGCTTTTACCTGTGGTTCATAGTAGTTTTCAGTCCAGCATTTGTCGGGCAAAATAAATGAAGCAACCGGGATGTAGCCTGCATTCTGCAATTGGGCAATCTTATTAGGGATTGTATCTATTCCAGGGTAGGCATCCATCCAGAACCTGTTTATTTCATCGGGCCGTCTATAGGTAAACCACGAAGCCTCTGTAACTGCTACATAACCCCCCGGCTTAATAAATCGTCGCCATTCCCTCAATCCTTGTTCAAAGCCAATAAAATAAATTGCTCCTTCCGACCATATCAGGTCAATCTCTTCCTCCCTGAAAGGCAGTTCAAACATTGAACCGACAATACCCTTTACCCTTTTGTGAAGGTTTAGCCTCCTGGCAGTTCGGTTTAACAGGTCGATAAACCGTGGGAAAATATCCACACCCGTTATGACTCCATGTATATGCTTTGCCAGAGTTATTGTCTGTCCTCCGGTGCCACAGCCGATATCTGCGATACATGAATTTTCATTAAGGTTTTCAATGAAACTTAGAGCTTTCAACGTTACTTCCTCACTTCCCGGACCCTGGCGTTCAAGAAGAGAAAAATATTCACATACCAGATCTAAGTCGAATTCGTTTATTGCCTTATTATCGTCGCTCATTCTATTTTAAATTTGTCGTTTAATATGGTAAATCTGTATTACAGTATTCCTTATGTTTTTTGAAAATCAATTAAACCTCAATAAATAGTTTTCCGGATTGCAAATCTACTAATATAATGCCGAATAATTGAGTTAATAATCGAATAATTTGCCAGAATAGAGAGTTTCTACTGATATTTTTAGTCTAAATAACTAAAAAAATAGTCAAATGAAATAAATCGAATTTTTCTTTATGAAACAACCCCCTTTTCTTTTTTTCCCTGCCTGGCTGACGCCAGTCAGACAGGCCCCAGGGGGGAAATATTCCTATGGTTGAAGTTCCGGCGAAAAAATCGTTCAAATCCCTTGCTACAAACATACCACTCCGACGGAGCTAATAAACAGCCTTGCAATTAGTTTAAATACAGGCTCTTTTCAGGGGTGTGGGGGTGATTAACCTTTTGCTGCAAATATTTAGTTTCAATGGTGCTAAATGAAGTAAATTATTTGATAATACTCTGAAATTAATAAAAACTACCCTTTAAAAGTATCCTGGCAAATACATGATTTTCCTAGTTTGCCTGATTGTTCCAGTCTTAAGTTGAACAATGTAAAAACCTGATGATAATTGTGTGCCAGACTGGCTGCAGCCATCCCATGTCCATTGGTATTTTCCGGGTTCAAGTATGTGGGAAACCAGACGGTTAATTTCCTTCCCTGTCATGTCGTAAATACATAATTCGGTATATGAACGGGAAAAGATTTCTGCTTCAATTAAAATTCTTTCATTAAATGGATTCGGGAAAACCTTAAAATTATCCTCATGTTTCTGCAGTGTCATTTCCGGAGAATTAATGCTAACTGTACCCGATTTTGGGGTAAAGGCATAAGCAATAGTGTTCCAGGTTATTACTGCAGTCATTCCACCCAGTTTCAATCCCCCAAGAACAGTTGTACCCTCCATTGAGAGAGGAATTAATTTGCCATCCAGACCATTGTAAGCATAAATTTTGTTTGCTATTGTTGGAGTAGTTATCAGTCCTATATACCTGCTGCAAAGAACATCGCTTATGCTTTCGGTTATATTTTCCTCACGCCAGTCACCTGTATTTACGCTATATGTTTGAACATTATTTGTTCCAAGTTTGATAAGTGCAGCATATTCTCCCAGGGCAAATTTCACCGCACCAACCGGACGTGACACTGAGTGGTATAAATTTTTTGTGGCGTCATATAGTACCAGTTGATCACTTGTTTCGACAGAAGCCAGTACATTATTTACATTATAACTGTAAAAAATTGGGTCACCCGGGAAGGGTATTAACTTATAATTATGAGTTATACCCGAATAGCATAATACTTCATTATCCGGACCTGAAGTTCTAAACATCGTCATCCACGGACTGCTTTTAGATGTTCCGATTTGATAAGGAACAGACTCATAAATATTAGACCCTGTTTTGCTGTCGAAAGCAATAAAATCCATTGAAGAGGTATTTCCAGGGTGAGTAAGTGTCAAAACATTGTAGTTTTCACCTCCTGTACTGCCGATCAGATTATCCCGTGATCCTGGCACAAGTGATTCGGTGCCAGACGGAAAAGAATAAAAACAAATATTGCTTAAATCTATTTCAGCAGCTACAGTTCCACTGTACGCAGGAGTTACGCCGCCATCCGGTATTGCGTTCAATTTTGTCTGGCTAAAAGTAAATGATCCTCCTGTTGTCGGATATATCCACATATAACAAGAATCCTTGTCATTAATTGCATTTATAGCAGCAAACTGACCTCCCAGTTTTACAATACCGATATTCCATTTATCCTCGTCGTAAGTCCAGTTTTTATAATCCCAGTTACCTGATCTGGTATCAAAACCGTACATATGCATTATATGCCAGCTGGGTGCTGCTACCAACTCTTTGGAGTATACCATAAATATGGTCTTCAGGCTGACAATATCTTTTGAATAAGCAATAAACGGCAAGCCTGTTGCTGGAGTAATTTCAAGCATTTCAAAATTACCGGTGTTAGCACTATATCCAAAGAATCTGTAATTGCTTCCAGAATTCCAGTAAGAAACAAAGCCGTTATCAAATCCCCATTCTTTTTGATCATAGTACCCGCCCAAAGTAAGAAGTGAAAAATTATGATGAACTAAGCTGTAGGCAGCATTGAAGTATTCATTAGTACCTGGATTTGCAAGTACAATCCCTGCATAATTCGTTCCGGCCCAGAACCTTCCATTTCCAGAAGCATAACTCAATCCAGGGGTATATACCGTTACTTTCCATTTTCCCTGTTCGGCATCGAAGATGTAAATACGGGTTGTTGTTACAAACCATGCCAGTTTATTTCCGCATCCATATGATGGGTCACCCGTTGTTGGATTGAGGTCGAGGGGGTCTCCTTTGAAGTATACCGTATCCCAGGAAGAAGTAACTCCGCTGTATGCTGCAAGCAAGCTCTGTCCGAAAACCAATGCCACATGTCCCTTAGCCACACAACGGTTGAAACTTTGCTGGACTCCGCAATCGAGGACCGACCATTGCGAAGACAGGATATCGAAGAAATAAACATATCTGGCTGTGCTTCTGGTAATTGCCGCCACGGATTCACCTGCATCAATCAGCCAGCTTCCGCTCATTTCTGCATCAAGAGGTTGTGCTATCCATTCTCCGTTTTGTCCTGAGACAGACGGGGAACTGATTATCAATAAGACCACGCAAAGAACAAAGCATGAGAACAAATTCCGGCTCATGACTTAAATTATTCATTATAAATTTGTTCTCAATTTACTAAAAAAACTTAAAATATAAAATTTAGAAATCAGTATTTTAAAGTTAATCTGACAATTGTCATGAATCTGAATTTCCTTCTTCCCCCATTTCCATATTCTCCATAATCTTCATCGCTTCCTCCCTGCTGCTGCCACAGAAATCGGGATCAGGCTGAAAATCAATGCATACCTTTGGTCTCAGTACACTGCCATACAGGGCACAACGGTAATCGTCAGTGAGATGTTTGCATCTTACACCCGCAGGCTTGCCACCGGGCATACCCGGAATGGGCGATGATATTGAAATCGCAATACAGCAGGCTCCACAGTATGGGCGGCACTTCACTGGCAGAATGGGATTAAATCCAAATATTACAAAAATACTTAATTCAGTTGATTATTATGTAGCCAGAGGATGCAGGAAGAATGAGGGGTGAGCTGAGCAGTATTATCGAATAAAAAGTTTATATTAATTTTACATAAGCAAATTATACTATCTTAAACTCTTAAACATTTTATGTCAGATTAAAACTTCCAGAAATGAAAACTCAATTCTTGCCGGCCGTTTTTACTATAATTCTGATTGTCTTTTTAATAGATTATATATCAGGTCAATCTGCAGGTCAGCAGGCAGCAGGGAAAAAATTCATTAACGCCCGCGTGACAGAGGTTGTAAGGGCTAAAATTGGAAATGGTCAGGAAAATATCGGAGCCATCAGTCCACCTGAGGCAGAGGCAATTGGTCCTATGAGTTTCACAGTCAGCGACGAAGGCGAAATATATATCCTCGACCAGCTGAATTCACGGATTCAGGTGTACCGCGATGGAAAAAGAACGGAGACAATAAAGATTCCCGTCAAATCGGAAGGAATCATGGATATTGAATTATTGTCCGGTGCGAAAATTGCCCTGCTGGATAATACAGTGGAAAAATCTCTATTTATCATTGACAGTCAGGGAAAACTGATCAATACCATACCTCTTGAAGGCCAGCTTATTGCCTATGCTCCGGAAGCTACAGAAATAAATGTGGTTAGAGAGGGAAAATTTACCGGTGTATGGGTCAGGGTTAACGGCCACTCGGTTAAGCTTGCCGATGCCGATGGTAAAACAGCTATGAGGGTATCTGTCCCGGGGAAACTAACCTTTAACAGTGAACGGTTGCTTGATGCTAAGATTCTTGGAGACATTACAATATCTCTGATGCGTTCTGAAAAAGGGAGCTTGAGTATGTGGGAACCCGAACTGACAGTTGAATTCGACATGTTTGTAATTCATTTTGGAGGGCCATGGGACGACAGAAGCGGGAATATTTACCTGAGTGCATTCATGGAAGACAGCGATGAGCAGGGTAAAAGCACATATTCGAATGTGATGGTTGTCTTTTCTACAGCAATGAAAGAAACCGGCAGGATAAAACTTGCAGTACAAAAGGCACCCTATGAAATTTTTCACCCCGTTAAGGTGAGCTCCGATGGAAAAATATACCAGATGATAGCTGAGAAACAGGAAATTGTAGTTCTTAAGTATGAATTCTAAAGGATCTTAAGTAATAGTGGAACCCTGTTCTAAAAACCACCCATTCACAAATGAAATTAAATAACCTTAATCAGACAATATTGCCAAAAAGAAAGCTTTGATACCTTATTCTTCGTATTTTTGAAGCAAAATTCCAGATATGCGGATTGATATCATCACTGTTTTACCGGAATTGCTTCAGAGTCCCTTAAGTCATTCGATAATTAAAAGAGCCCGTGAAAAGGGTATTGTGGAGATAAATGTTATCAATCTCAGGGATTATGCCACTGATAAATACAAAAGCGTTGACGATTATGCCTATGGGGGCGGTGCAGGCATGGTTATGATGATAGAGCCGGTTTACAGGGCACTGGAAGCTCTTAAAAAAGAGAGACAATACGATGAAATTATCTACACCTCTCCCGACGGCATCAGGTTCAACCAGAAACTCGCCAACAAGCTTTCCCTTCTGAGTAACATTATCATTCTTGCCGGGCACTATAAAGGTGTGGATCAGAGAATAAGGGACCATCTTATAACCATGGAAATCTCTATCGGTGATTATGTGCTCTCGGGAGGTGAATTGCCCGCTGCTGTCATCACCGATGCTGTGGTGCGTCTGCTACCCGGAGCCATCTCCGATGAACAATCGGCTCTCACCGACTCCTTCCAGGACGACCTCCTCGCTCCTCCTGTATATACCCGACCTGCTGAATTCATGGGATGGAAAGTGCCCGAGATACTCCTTTCAGGCAATACACCCGAAATAGAAAAATGGAGACTGGAACAATCAATCGAAAGAACCAAACGTCTGAGACCCGATCTACTTAAAGATGAAAAGTAATCATTCAGTTAAATATTTAATTTCTGTTTTCAGCATCCTTCTTTGCCTGAGTTATTCATGCAAAAAGCCATCATACGACCATCTGCTGCGAGAGGGTTTTATTAACCCACCCGACTCGGCAAAGCCGGGTGTTTACTGGTACTTCATGGATGGCAATATTGATAAAAAAGCTATTACAGAAGACCTTGAGGCGATGAAACAGGCCGGGATAGGCTATGCGCTGTTTCTTGAGGTGAATGTTGGCATTCCACGCGGTAGTGTAGATTTTATGAGCGAAGAATGGATGGAACTTTTTGCTCATGCAGTGAGTGAAGCAGAAAGGCTTGGTATAAAAATAATACTGGGTTCCGGGCCGGGTTGGGCTGGCAGCGGCGGACCATGGGTTAAACCCGAACAAAGTATGATGCATATTGTGGCAGCCGATACTGTTGTTACGGGCCCCGTATTATTCGATGCCCCGCTCCCCCTACCCGCGCCAAAAAAACCTTTCTTTGGTGAAAATACACTTACACCCGAACTAAAGGAACTGAGAGATAACTGGTACGAAGACATCAGGGTGCTTGCTTTTCCTGCCCCAGACAATCAGAATAAAATTGAAAACCTTGACGAAAAAGCCTTTTACTACAGGGCTCCATACACTTCGCAACCGGGCGTTGAACCCTTTATCCTCCCCTTCGATAGTACAAAAACAACTACAGAGCCATCAGTAAAAAAAGATAAGATTATTGACCTGACTCCTATTTGCCAGGACAACGGCAGACTTACATGGAATGTGCCACCAGGCAGGTGGGTAATAATCCGTTTCGTAAAACGCAATAACGGAGCTGTTACACGTCCCGCACCCCTTCCCGGGTTAGGTTTTGAATCGGACAAATTCGACACCGCCGCTCTGGGTGAACATTTCAGAGCTTTTACAGAAAAACTTATAAAAAAGTTAAACAAAGGCCGGAAATCATACTCATCTGGCTGGACCATGCTGCACATAGACAGCTGGGAGATGGGTGCCCAGAACTGGAGCCACAGATTCATTGATGAATTCATTGCACGAAGGGGGTACGATCCTGTTCTCTATCTGCCAGTATTCGCAGGTTACACAGTTAATTCAGCAGAAGAAAGCGAGAGATTCCTGTGGGATGTACGGCAAACAGCCAGTGAACTTATTGTTGAAAATCATGCAGGATATTTTAAGTCTCTCGGACGTAAATATGGATTCCTTCTTTCGATAGAGCCCTACGACATGAATCCTGCATCAGACTTTGACCTCGGAGCTGTAGCCGACATTCCTATGGGAGAGTTCTGGACAAAAGGACATGGATTCAATTCATCATTTAGCTGCATAGAGGCAGCATCGATAGGACATGTTACAGGCAAACCCGTAATTGCTGCAGAAGCCTTTACTGCCGACCGTACTGAAGCATGGAAAATGTATCCTGGTAACATGAAAAACCAGACCGATTGGGCTCTTGCTATGGGAATAAACAGGTTTATCTTTCACACCTTTGCACACAAGTCCCACGGCAGCAAATATCTGCCGGGTATGACAATGGGTCCTTACGGTGTGCACTGGGACAGAGGCCAGACATGGTGGCCACTGGTGAGTGAATACCATAAATATCTCTCACGATGTCAGCTTATGCTGATGCAGGGTGTGTCAGCTGCCGATATTCTGTTTCTTACACCTGAAGGTGCACCAAATGTATTTGTTCCACCCGCTTCAGCAATCGACGGTAACGATACAATCCCCGATAAAAAAGGCTACTCATTCGATGCCTGTTCACCGTCATACCTGATCAAAAATGCATTTGTCGTTAATGGACGAGTTACTTTCCCTTCAGGCGCATCCTATACATTGCTTGTACTGCCACGTTTAAACACCATGACACCCGAATTACTGGAAAAGATAAATGAACTATTAAAGACAGGGGCAACAGTTGCAGGCTGGATGCCTGTGAAATCGCCATCACTTGCAAAATATCCTGAATGCGACAAAGAAGTTAAAAAACTTTCGGAAACAATCTGGGAAATAAATTGGAGCGTCGGTAAAAGCCAGATAAAATATCTGAACGGAACTCTTTTTAAACTCGAAGAATATATTAAAGAACCGTACAACCATTCACCAGATGATAATTATGACATTTATCCATCGTACGAGACCCTGGTTTCACTGATGAGGGCTCTAGGAAGGGAGCCTGATTTTACCTGCAAATCTGGAAAAATAAGATGGCATCATAAAAAATTGACTGAAAAAGAGATATATTTTATCTCAAACCGGACAGATGAAACTATTGCAGATACCTGTTACTTCAGGGATGGTTCAGACGATGCAGAGCTCTGGGACCCATTAACCGGAAATATCAGAAAGCTCAAAAACATATTCTACAGAGGATGGGTGACAGAAGTTCCGATTAATCTGGAACCTTATCAGAGTTTCTTCATTGTGTTCAATAAAACCAATGCAGCTACTTTCAGAATAAGAACCGGCACGGAGAATGATTTCCCTGAAAAGAAGGAGTTTATCAGTCTTGACCGAAACTGGAGTGTTTATTTTGATCCTGCCCGGGGTGGACCCGGTGAAGTCGCATTCGACTCAATTTCAGAATGGACAGGAAGACCAGAACCCGGCATCAGATACTACTCCGGGACAGCAGTTTACAGATGCAGTTTCAGTATTCCTGAGGGGAAACTTAACAAAAAGGCAAATGATTATTTCATTAAAATAAACCTTTCAAATTCAATGGCAAAAGTAAAGCTAAACGGTAAAACGGCAGGCATAATATGGACATCACCGGGAGAGCTGAAGATCACAGATTATCTGAAAGAAAAGCAAAATACCCTTGAAATTGAAGTAACAAATCTATGGATAAACAGGCTGATTGGTGATGAAGAAGAACCGTGGGACGGAATTGAAAACGGGAAATGGCCTCAATGGTTGATAAGAGGAGAAAAAAGGCCCACAAACAGACTGACTTTCACAACACACCGCTATTATAAAAAAGGAGACCCACTCATGCCTTCGGGCATTAATAGTACCGTTAAAGTTCTTTATCTTCAGCGAAAACAGGATAAAGATTGAATAATTTTAATTGCTTCATTTTGAAATAAAAAAACTCTTTTGTAAGATTGCAGCTTCATTTTAAAAAATTAAGTCCGGAATGGGGAAATATTTCTATAAAATATGTTTTCAAATACCTGAAGGAATGTCCAGGTTTCCCCGCAATGTCTGGTTCATATCATTTGCCTTTTCCAGCCGCCAGATAAGGCGCGGTTAACTTAAGGTATAAAGTTTTTATAGTGGTATATCTTTATATTTCAGTCTTTTATAACACATTGAGAGATACTTAGTTAAATAAAAATTTTTAAAATATTAACTTCTTAATTATCAATAAAATGAATACTCAGGATTACATTAAACGAGAAGAAAAATACGGTGCTCACAATTATCATCCTCTGCCAGTAGTACTCGATAGAGGTGAAGGTCCTTTTGTGTGGGATGTTGAAGGGAAGCGATATTTCGATTTTCTTTCGGCATATTCTGCCGTAAATCAGGGGCATTGTCATCCCAAAATAATTGAGACCCTGGTTAATCAGGCAAAAAAGCTCACTCTTACATCCAGGGCATTTTATAACTCAGTGCTTGGAGAATATGAAGAGTACATAACCAAATTTTTCGGTTATGACAAGGTTCTGCCAATGAATACAGGTGCTGAAGGTGACGAGACAGCTTTGAAACTTTGCAGAAAATGGGCATATCTGAAGAAAGGGATAAAAGAATACAATGCCAAAATAATATGTTGCGCTGGTAATTTCCATGGAAGAACTATTACAATCATATCCATGTCGACCGACCCAGATGCAAGGAATCACTATGGTCCTTATACTCCGGGCTTTGTTATAATTCCTTACAATGATCTTGGTGCACTTGAAAAAGCACTTGAAGATCCTGACGTTGCTGGTTTCCTTGTGGAACCCATTCAGGGTGAAGCAGGAGTTGTCGTGCCTGATGAAGGATATCTCAGGAAGGCTTACGAAATGTGCAAGGCAAAGAATGTCCTTTTCATAGCCGATGAAGTACAGACAGGTCTCGGTAGAACAGGAAAAATGCTGGCATGCGACCATGAGAATGTAAGGCCCGACATTCTAATTTTAGGGAAAGCACTTGGCGGTGGCGTCTATCCTGTATCGGCTGTTCTTGCCGACGACGACATTATGCTCACAATTAAGCCAGGAGAGCATGGGTCAACTTTCGGAGGAAATCCGCTTGCTGCAAAAGTGGCAATTACTTCCCTCGAAATCATTAAAAACGAGAAACTTCCTGAAAATGCTGAGCGTATGGGTAAAATTTTCCGTAAAGAGTTTTCGGAAATAAAATCAGATATGATAGAGTTTGTAAGAGGTAAAGGACTTCTCAACGCCGTCGGTATAAGGCCTAAAGGTGGTAAAACAGCATGGGACGTATGTCTGGCGATGAAAGATAATGGTGTAATCGCAAAACCGACTCACGAACATATTATACGTTTTGCACCTCCCCTTGTAATTACCGAAGAACAACTCAGAGAAGCCATGGAAAGAATCAAAGAAGCGTTCAGGCTTTTTGAATAAAAAGCATGAGGATTTATAATATTGAACTTTAAATTAAGGAGTACCGGGCAACCGGACTCCTTATTTTTTATAAGACCCCCTTCCCTGCCTTCCCCCAGAGGGGAAGGTGAAGTGGTTTTAGAGTTTTTAAATAATTACCAGATTATTATTAACAATTTTAAAAGAGTGCCAAACAGAAAAAGATATTAATTTTGACTCAATTAAATGAAGATAAATTTCACTTTTTAAACGAATGAAATTAAAAACCATTGCGGGTATTGTCAGTCTCGCTTTATTAATTGTCTTCTGCACCCGTTTGCGGGTGAATTATGAAATTACCCGTGGAGAGCTTCAGGAACATATTAATTACCTTGCCTCTGAGCTTCTCGAAGGAAGACTTACCGGTTCTGCCGGTGACAGTCTGGCGGCTTATTATATCAGAGACCGGCTGAAAGATTATGGTCTGAAACCGCTTGTTCCTGATGGTTTCCAAAGATTTGAAATAATAATATCAGCCGAACCTGGAGAAAACAACTTTCTGACAATAAAAGATAAAGAATTTACTTCCGGTGAAGATTTCATGCCTGCATCATTCAGTGAAAACGGTTCTCTGAAAGCTGAAGTTGTTTTTGCGGGGTATGGATTCAACATAAATACCGGTTCTATCAAAAGAAACGATTACATAGGCCTCGATGTCAGAGGCAAATGGGTTATGGTATTGAGAGATATCCCTGATGCCGGAAATCCCTCAGACGAAATGGTAGCATTTAGCAGTGACAGAAGTAAAGTATTAATGGCTAAAGACCTTGGAGCAGCCGGAGTGATACTGGTTTCGGGAGAGGCCTTTGATAAGGATGATGTCATAGAGCCCCTTACAGTAACAGACTCACCGGCAGGAATACTGGTAATAAGAGTTAAAAGAAACATTGCAGATATAATTCTTGAAAATTCAGGGCATAACATATCATCAATCGAGAAAAAGCTCAGCGAATCGGGCAAGATAGTAAGTTTTGCAACGGGTACAGAAATTAATGCAGGAGTTGAAATAATAAAACACAAAGGAATCACCCGGAATGTTGTGATGGTTCTGCCAGGTGAGGATCCTGCTTTAAAAGAAGAATATATAATTACAGGTGCTCATTTTGACCATCTTGGTTCAGGGGGTAAATATTCCTCAAGTCGCATGCCCGACACTATAGCTGTTCATTACGGAGCAGACGACAATGCCTCGGGTGTGGCGATGCTTATTGAACTGGCAGGCAAGTTGGCAGGTACCAAAGGAAGCCACAAAAGAAGTATCATGTTTGTTGCATTCACAGGTGAAGAAAAGGGGCTGCTGGGTTCAAAGTATTTTACCGAACATCCACCAGTTGAACTTTCAAAGATCAATGCAATGATTAATCTTGACATGGTTGGAAGGCTTAAGGAAACCCGTAGCATGCAGGTTGGAGGTACAGGAACCGCTGAGGAGTTGGAAAATAAAATCCGTCAGCTTGTTGACACAAACTTCATTAAACCTGTTTACACACCCGAAGGTTCAGGACCCTCTGACCACTCTTCATTTTATGCAAAAAATATCCCGGTTCTTTTCTTTACAACAGGTGCACACACCGATTATCATACGCCCGGCGACACCCCGGATAAAATTAACTACGAAGGCATGATAAGCGTATCGGATTATATTTTCAGAATAGACTCTTTACTGGCTTGCGATACTCCCAGACTTGCTTTCCGTGAGGCCGGTCCGGCAAATAATATTTCCCGGATGCCGGGACGAAGAGGTGTAACGCTTGGAATAATGCCTGATATAACAGGGAGTGTGAAAAACGGACTCAGAGCCGACCTGGTTACACCTGGCAAACCTGCCGACCTTGGGGGTATGAAAAAAGGAGACATAATTACCGCCATTAACGGTAAACCTGTCAATAACATTGAAGATTACATGTTCCGCCTGAGTCAGCTGAAACGTGGCGATGCAATAACTGTTGAAGTACTAAGAGACGGTAAAAAAATTGAACTTTTGATACAGCTTTAATACAATGAAAAGACGCATTAAAAATATTCTTGTCTGGCTGATAGCAATAATAATTACACTTTCGGCAGCAATTTATCAACGTCTTACTGGTCCCACCTATCCTGCCAGAGCTGAGATCACAGCAAATGGCAAACTTTATAAATTAAAACTTGTCAGAAGTCTGGGTCTTGATGAAAGACCCGTAGTCAGGCTGGCAATATACGACTCAACTGTATCGGCAAAACTCTTTTATAAAAGATTCAGAACCACGGAGCCTTACACTGAATCAAACTTCAGGTACATGGTAATACCAGTTCATTCGTTTGTAATGAACAAAATCTTCGGTATCAGCGAGATCAAAGGCTTTTTTGCTTCCCTGCCCCAGCAACCTCCAGCTGGAAAGCTGCAATATTACATTGAAATAACAGACAGCAACGGAAAGCTTACACTATATAAAGCCAACCCTGTGGTGATGAGGTTCAAAGGTTCCGTTCCCGGGTGGATCCTGATACCTCATATACTGCTGATGTTTATAGCGATGCTTTTCTCCACAGCAGCAGGAATTATGAGTGTGGTTAAACACCCGTCATATAAAAAATATTCATTATGGACGCTTGTCCTGCTGACTGCTGGCGGAATGATACTTGGACCTGTTGTTCAGCATTACGCTTTCGGTGAATATTGGACAGGTATTCCATTTGGATGGGATCTTACTGACAATAAAACTCTGATTGCTTTTATTTTCTGGATTATTGCAGTTATTGCAAACAGAAAAAGGAACGTCCTGTTTATTCAGCCCTCGCGTCGTTTATTCTGCTTCTTGTATACTCAATTCCCCACAGCATGCTTGGTTCGGAACTGGATTATGAAAGTGGCAAAATTATTCAGGGCAGTATCATAAATTTTTTATATTAATTTAATGATATGCTAATGCATCACACATATTTTTTGTCCGTCTTTATGTCAGAAAAAGGCAGGAAGTGGATGCAGCTTTACATATCAGCCCCAGATTCAACAATAAAATGGAGAATAATGTAGACGCAACATACAGGAACATCCACCAAGATCTTATCGAAGGGTGTAAAAACGGGGATCAAAAGGCTCAGTTTCAGATCTACAAGCTTTATTACAAAGCGATGTACAACACGAGCCTGAGGATCGTCAACGACACGATGGAAGCTGAGGATATAATGCAGGAATCTTTCCTCTCGGCATTTGAAAAGATTGACACATACTCAGGAACCGTAAGTTTTGGGGCATGGCTGAAAAGAATAGTTATCAACAGGTCGCTTGACGCCCTGAACAGAAGGAAGATGTTCTTTGAAGATATTGAGACCCACCAGGGAATTATTGATACAAATGGTGACGAGACAATGTATGTGGATGACATAGATTCGAAGGTGGAAGAGGTAAAGAAAGCGATAGAAAGACTTCCTGATGGTTACAGAATCATTCTTTCGCTTTATCTGATTGAAGGGTACGACCATGATGAAATAGCTGAAATCCTTTCGATTTCAAGCAGTACATCAAGGTCGCAGCTTTCAAGAGCAAAGCAGAAACTCCTGAATGAGTTGAAGAAAAACCGGTAAAAAATTATGGCAATGAAAAATATAGAAGACATAATCAGAGAAAACAGAAATCTGTTTGACGACAGAGAACCTGTTGAAGGGCATTATGAAAGGTTTGAATGGAAGCTCGAAAGAAGACTTCATTCAAAGGTACGAGGAAGAAGTATTGTTCCGTATCTGCTCAAAGCTGCTGTGGTTACTGTACTTATCACATTGTCGTCACTGTGGGTATGGGATAACTTTATCCGTACCGGTAAAGACAGGATGGCTCTTGGCGATGTTTCGCCCGAGTACAGGGAAGTCGAAAACTACTACGTTCGTCAGGTTAAATCAATGGAAGATGAACTCGGCGCATATTATCTTAGCGACAATCCAGAGCAAAAGAAGATGCTTGAACAGGAAATAAAAAGCATGGATTCGGTTTATGTCCAGCTCCAGAAAGATCTTAAAGCTAACCCTAACGATGAGAGAATTATAAACGCCATGATTGAACATTACCAGGCAAAGGTGGAAGTGTTATCTTATATTATCAACCAGCTTAAATCAATTAGAAATCAAAACCAAAAACCACAAACAAATGAAAGCACTAATATTTAAAAGATGGTTGCTGGTTATTACAGCAATAAGCCTTTGTGTACTACCTGCCATATCGCAGGAAGTTGCAAAGGAATTCAGAAAGGAATACACAGCAAACAAAAATACAACTGTTGAAATCAGTAACAGATATGGAAATGTCGTTGTTACAAGCTGGGATAATGATAAAGTGGACATTTATGTAAAAATAACCATAGAGATGCCCGACAAAAGCAGGGCAGAAAAACTCATTAATCTTATTAATGTAGAGTTTACTGAAAGTGAGAACCGAATATCTGCCAGAACAGTTATTGACGACAAATTCAGTTTCTCGGGATGGGGTACCCCTTCAAGAAAATTCAGCATAGACTATACGGTAAAAATGCCCTATTATTGCGGGCTTGACCTTGCCAACAGGTATGGCAATACTGATATTGACGAAATAAGAGGCCTCGTAAACCTGGATGTCAAATACGGGAATCTTACCGTTACAAAACTTACAAGAGAGGATGAAAAGCCGATAAACAAAATATCAATTTCTTATGGTAAAGGTTTGATAAAGGAAGCCGGATGGCTCGACCTTTACCTCAGATATACTACAGCATTCGACATGTCTATGGCAAAGGCAATTGTTGTTGATAGCAAATATTCAAAATTAAATGTTGGTGAAATTAGTTCACTGGTAGCCGTATCGGGATATGACAATTACAGAATTGATAAAATAAACAACATGGTGATTGAGTCGAGATATTCAGCAATAAACATAGAGAGACTTGCCAAAAAGCTCAACCTCGAAGCAAGCTACGGCTCAGTAAATATAAGTTATGTGCCAGATGATTTTGAGTCAATAAATATTGATACCAGATATACAGGTGTAAGAATAGGCATTGACCAATCAGCAAGCTACAGGCTTGAAGGGAAAGCCTCTTACGGTTCAATCAAAGTGGATGAAGATAATTTCAATGTCAAAAAAAGGATTATAGGTAACACATCATCGGAAATAGAAGGAGTAATTGGGAAGAATCCATTGCCCCAGGCAGAAGTTAAAGTAAATTCTTCATATGGGACAGTAAGGCTCTTCTAGTTATGAATAAAATTAATAGAAGAACTCAATAAACGAGATAGTGTTTTTCCATTATATATTTTAACATCCGAAGAATCTGATTCTTCCCTTTATTTATTTAAAATTTCTACGATTTTGATACTTTTGACACAGTTAAAATGATAACTGATATGATTCACATTGAAAAACCTTCTGAAGAAAAACTGAAGCAACTGGGAGTGCATTCCTGGCCGGTATGGACAAAGGAAGAATCGGAATTCCCATGGGAATATGATGAAAAGGAGACCTGTTATATTCTTGAAGGCGATGTTACTGTTACACCTGAAATTGGAGAACCTGTAAGATTCGGGAAAGGAGATCTTGTAGTTTTTCCCGAGGGGTTAAAATGCAGGTGGAAAATTCACAAAGCCGTAAAGAAGCATTACAGGTTCGGATAGGAGAATGAGAATTGCGGATATTGCAATATTTTTCATCTATCTTGCGGGAATAATTGTTTTTGGCAGTTCTTTTTACCGTAAGAACAAGAATGCTACTGCGTTCACACTTGGAAACAGGAATATGCCCACATGGATTGTGGGCATGTCTATTTTTGCAACATTTGTAAGCAGTATAAGCTATCTCGCATTACCAGGACAGGCATATCAGACCAATTGGAATCCATTTGTATTCAGCCTTTCACTGCCTTTTGCAGCATATATGGCAGTGAAGTTCTTCGTTCCGTTATACCGGTCGGTAAACAGCCCATCGGCTTATACATACCTCGAGATGCGTTTTGGGAAATGGGCACGCATATATGCTTCAGTGATGTATTTACTGACTCAACTAATGCGTACGGGTACAATTCTTTACCTGCTGGCCATGATGCTCAACACTGCCATTGGATGGGATACTGCGACCATTATCATAATAACCGGAATAAGCATAATGATCTACTCAGTGTTGGGAGGCATACAGGCAGTGCTCTGGACAGATGCAATACAGGGTCTCATACTTATTGCAGGCGCAGTTGTATGTTCAGTACTATTGTTGTTTTCAATGCCTGAAGGTCCGGGTCAGTTGTTTCAAATCGCATCACTGCATGATAAATTCAGTCTGGGTAGTTTTAAACCCGATTTTACTACTTCAACCTTCTGGGTTGTATTTATTTATGGTATATTCATCAACCTTCAGAATTATGGTATAGATCAGAATTATATCCAGAGATATCTTACAGCAAGGACCGATAGTGAAGCAAGAAAATCAGCCCTGTTCGGTTCACTGATTTATATACCTGTGTCATTGTTGTTCGTCTTTATCGGGACTGCCCTTTTCAGCTTTTATACAGCAAAGCCTGAGCTACTGGAGCCGGGTGTTGCAGGCGACAGGGTATTCCCCTATTTTATTTTTCACCATCTCCCTGTGGGGGTAACCGGATTGCTTATTTCATCGATTTTTGCAGCTGGCATGAGTACTGTATCAACAAGCATCAACAGCTCTGCAACAGTTATAGTAACCGACTACTTCAGACTCTCTCCCGATGTAAAAGAACACGAAAAGAAATCGATGAAGACCCTGTATGTCTCCTCAGTGCTTTTCAGTTTGTCTGGCATTTTCGTAGGGATAGCTATGATAAATGTTCAGAGCGCTCTCGATGCATGGTGGAAACTTGCTTCAGTCTTCAGCGGCGGCATGCTCGGCCTGTTCCTGCTGGGGTTTTTCACAAAAAAAGTAAACAATGCAGCCGCAGTGGCAGGTGTCATTACCGGGATTATTGTAATAGCATGGATTAGCCTGTCACCTGTACTTTTTAAAGGCTCTCTCCAGAAATTTGCATGCCCATTACACGGTTATCTCTCAATCGTTCTGGGGACAACCGCCATATTCATAACGGGTTTCATAATCGGAATAATAATTGACAGGACAAGAAAGAACAGGAAATAGTATTACAAATCCAGTTCAACAAGGGTGATTCCTGCACCTCCCCTTTCTACATGTTCATCGGAGAATGATTTTACCACATCAACTGTTGAAAGATACTGTCGAATGAGCTGGCGAAGTATTCCGTTGCCTTTACCGTGAATAATCCTGAGATGCCTGTGCTGAACCATTATCGCATCATCAATGAAATTACGCACTATGTTTATTGCTTCTTCTCCTCTCACACCCCTGATATCAATTTCTGGTTTGAAGCTCATTTTGCGCTGGGATATCACAGGGTCGGCCTGCATAACAACCTGTCCCTGCCGCAGACTTTTTTTAAGTTCTGCCCTGCTAATCCTTTCGAGTTTATCTACAGAAACCTGAAACCTGAATGAGCCTGTCTCAACTGTTGCCATGTCATCTCTTATCTCCACAATTTCTCCTGCAGCCAAAGTATCTGCCATTCTTACAGCATCACCAACCCTTAAACCTTGCTCCTCAGGCTTTTCTACTGGTTTTTCAGTCTTTTTTACCTTTTTTTTAATCTGCTTCACTTTTTCATCAATTATTGACAATTGGGTGTCGCTGGCAGAAGCAACCTCTGAAGCAACCTCTTTCCTGAACTTTTCGAGTTCCTCCCTTGCCTTTCTTGTCTTTTCCTTTTCTGCCTGAGCTTCTTTTATCTGGCGTATTGTGTTCTCAATCATCCTGTTCGATTCATCGAGCAATCTCTGGGCCTCTTCCTTTGCTTTTGTTATGATTTCCTTTCTGAAGCTTTTTACACCGGCAAGTTCCTTTTCGTACTCTTCGATCAGTTTTTCAAGTCTTTTTTCATGCTGGCGGATGTTCTCACGCTTTCTTTCCCAGTACCGTTTATCGCGGGCAATATCTTTCAGATGACGGTCGTAACTAACATGATCTGCTCCTGCTTTTGCAGTTGCCTCATTTATTACATTCTCCGGAAGCCCAATTTTTTTTGCAATCTCAAAGGCAAATGAACTGCCAGGTCTCCCGATATCCAGCCTGTAAAGTGGTTGCATCAGATGATTATCAAACAGCATCGCACCATTTACAATACCTTCTGTGACCGATGCAAAATGCTTCAGATTCGAATAATGGGTTGTTACGATACCATATGCTCCGGTCTTTATAAGCTCTGCCAGAATTGCTTCAGCAATCGCACCTCCCAGCACAGGTTCTGTTCCCGAACCAAGCTCATCAATGAGAATCAAAGTATCCTTTCCGGCATTTCTAAGGAAAAATTTCATGTTAATAAGGTGCGAGCTATATGTACTGAGGTCATTTTCAATACTTTGCTCATCTCCAATATCAATAAATATATCTTTGAAAATTCCGGCCTCAGTGCCTTCTTGGACGGGGATTGTTAAACCACACTGAAGCATATATTGCAATAATCCTGCTGTTTTAAGACACACCGACTTTCCACCTGCATTAGGGCCTGAAACAAGCAGAAAGCGATATTTTTCGTCGAGGCTGATATCAAGCGGAACCACCTGGCGGCCGGGCATTTTCCTGAACGCTTCGTAAAGGAGCGGATGAACAGCACCTTTCCATATCAGGCGAGGACCCGGGAAAAGAGATGGCATTATTGAGCCAAGCTGAATTCCAAGTAACGCTTTTGCCCTGATAAAATCCACCTCGCCAAGAAACTGATTCGACTCCATCAGGTCATCAATGTAACTTCTGATATCGTTTGCGAATTTTGTGAGTATCCTTATTATTTCCCTTCTTTCCTCATGCTCGAGCTCTACAATTTCATTGTTTATCTCCACTATCTCTGCAGGCTCGATGAAAACAGTTTTACCAGTGGCTGACTGGTCGTGGATGAGACCCGGTATTCGTCTTTTCCCCGCAACATTTACAGGAATCACTCCCCTTCCGTTTCTGACGGAGACATTAGCATCAGCATCAACAATGCCTTCTGCCTGAGCCTGTTTGAGTATGGCAGCAAGCTTCCTTGAAACATTTGCATTCTTTGCTGATAACTCTGATCTGATTCTTTTAAGCTCCGGAGAGGCAGTATCCCTTATGTTTCCATGACGGTCAACAATCCGGTCAATTGCATCCGCTACATATTGATAATATTTTACCCCCGCTGCAAGAGATTTAAGTTCAGGATACCGCACTTCTTCCCTGCTCTTAAAATAACTGAGAACAGATTTAAGGCATTCGAGAAATCTTTTCATGTCGAACATCTCATGAATTTCAGGATAGGTACCTTCAACCATAAGCTTTTTAAGAATTCCTGATATGTCGATATAATTTTCGGCAGGGAAAGGATCGTCAAATGATAGTATCTGCTGAAATTCAAGAGTTTTCGACAGTTCTTTCCGGATAGCATTGTAATCTGCCATGAATGACATAGAGTCAACAAGCTCAATTCCGATCCTGCTCAGGCATTTTTCAGAAATCATCTTCCTGATTCTGTCAAATCCTGTCTTTATTTCAAAATCTTTAGGATAAATCATAATAAACTCAGATGCTCGCTGCAAAAGTAAAGTTAATTAATGTTAATTTATTTAAATGCACCAGTTACACAACTTATAATTTTACATACTTTTAAGCACAATAATTAAAACTTAAAACAAATAAAAAAGATGAAACTGCAAAAATTTCGTACAGGACTGATCCTGTTGCTGTTTCTTCCATATGTGCTATATGCACAAAGTGAGAAGTTAGACCTTGCGATGGTCTATAAGATCAAGCAGGAAGGTTCGAGAAGTAATTCAATTGAAGAATTTGCTTTTGGTTTGACTGATTATGCTGGTCCCAGGCTAACTGGTTCTACAGGTTCTGCACGTGGAAACGAATGGGCAAAAAAGAAGATGGAAGAGATTGGTCTTCAGAATGTAAGGATTGAAGAAGCAAGGGATTTCACACGTGGAGGCTGGGACAATTTGAAGACTTATGCAGCAATGGTTGAACCATACTATGTGAATTTTGCCTGTAATCCGGTTGCCTGGACCGGCAGCACGAATGGGTTGGTAAGAAGTGAAGTAGTTTTACTAAATGTTCAGAATGAGGCTGACCTTGAGAAGTTTAAGGGCAAGCTTGCCGGAAAGATAGTATTGATGCCTTCAACCACAACTTATGAGATGAGTTTTAATCCGCTGGCAACACGTTATACCGATGAGCAGCTTAAAGAATTATCTATGGCTGCCGGGGGTCCTCAGGGTGGCAGAAGGCCTCAGGGTGACATTGCCCAGCTTATGGCACAGAGGGAACTTCAGAACAAGATTCAGGAACTAATTAAGAATGAGGGCGTTGCAGTAATTATCAACAATGCAGGAACTTTCAACGTGCCACGTTCGAACGGAGCGAATTACCGGTGGGGTGATCCTGAACCTACCCCCCAGCTCAACATACCTATAGAAGCATACGGAAGAATGGTCAGGCTTATAAATCATAATGTACCGGTAGTGATGGAGGTTGAAATAAAAAACAGGTTTTTCGAAAGTCCCAAAATCTACAATGTTATAGGTGAGATACCGGGCACGGATAAACTTTTGAAGGATGAGGTGGTACTGATAGGTGCACATATTGATTCGTGGCATGGAGGCACAGGTGCTGCTGATAATGCCTCTGGATGTATTGTTATGCTTGAGGCTATGAGGATACTCAAGGCTCTCAATGCACAGCCGCGCCGCACTATCAGAATTGCATTATGGGGCGGTGAAGAACAGGGTCTGAACGGTTCACGCGGTTATGTCGAAAAATACCTTATGGATCCACAGACCCGAGCAAAAAAGCCCGACTGGAACAAATTTGCAGGTTATTTCAATATGGATAATGGTTCAGGGAAATATAGAGGTATTTATCTGCAGTCGAACGAACTCCTCAGACCTGTTTTTGAGGAATGGCTGAAACCGTTTGCAGATATGGGCTGTTCTACAATAACAATTAGAAATACAAGTGGTACAGATCATCTTTCATTTGATAGTGCAGGTTTACCGGCATTTCAGTTCATACAGGATCCTCTAGAATACGGCAGGGGTTACCATACGGTGATGGATACGTATGAAAGGCTGGTATTCAGTGACCTGAGACACAATGCCATAATTACAGCAGCTTTTGCATGGTTTGCTGCACAGAGGGATGTAAAATTACCAAGGAAACCAGAGATGCCTCAGAGTCAAAGGGCTCCTGGAGCAGGAGGACCTCCATTTGGGTTCTGATATTATAAAAAAATATTTTTCTGGAAGTGGCGTACAATTATATGGTGCGCCACTTTCTTATTTACCACATACAAGTTTTTTAAGCTCCTCTATATGGTTAAAATATATTTCCCTGGGAGTGGCATTATACTTTAAGCATAGTGATGCGGCATAACCTGTTGCTACACCCATCTGGCCTGTAGTATGCATTACACGTGGGCCTCCTAGACCGACATGTGAACAGCTGAAGCATCTTCCAGCCATCATAAGGTTTTTAATATTTCGTGAGTAAAGACTCCTGAATGGTATATAATAATGGTCAACCTTATAATATAGTGCTTCTGAAAGAAATGCTGGGCGGGCAGGATCCAGTTCTTTCTGCTGGTAATGCACATCAATGTTTCTTGTTTCCATAGCCACAGCATCGGGGAATTCTCTCATTTCTTTTTCATCTCTGAAAGTATAGATATAATCCCCCACCAGTCTCCTCGATTCCCTCTTACCCAATAAATATCCAGCCCATTCGAGTTCAAGGTTTTTGTTTTCAGGTTTTTTCTTTGCATTATAAAATGAGCCGTAAATTGCTTTAAGCAGATAGTCTCTTATATTTTCGGCATCATCAATCTGATGCAGGGTGTCTGATGAAAATTCCCATTGCCATGTCCCTGAAGTTGCAGAATGGCTTCCGGCAATGTCTATTGCCCAAGGCACTTCCGGAAATTCAACCGGCTTACCAGCATCAGCTGACCTCCAGAGTAAAGAGGCACCCATTACCTTGTTATCCGCTCTTTCAGGGCTCCATAACTCACCATATTTTTCCCAGTTTTCACCATACATGGAAGAATCCTCCCTTCCGTACATATAATCAGCACCTGCCCAGTACCCTATCCAGCCATCACCTGTACAATCAATATATACCGGTGCACAAAACTGTTTGATTTCACCTGATGAAGTATGACGAGCATATACAGATGTTATTGAATCTCTGACAGTTGTAACATAAAATGCACGCCAGTTGAGAAATAATGATATATTATTATAGCGGGAGATATTCTCATGTCTTTTCTGGTCATCAATTACTGATTCAGGGGAACCATTCGGCCAGTGAACGGTATTAATCATTCTCAGAATTCTGTCGGCTTTCCATGTGATACCTTCAGTATGTACTCTGATTTCGCTGCTTGCATTCCCGCCCAGTACTGGCCTGTCGTGTATCAGTGCTACTTTCAGCCCCTGCTCTGCTGCAGCAATTGATGCAGCACACCCTGCAATTCCACCGCCAACAACAACCAGATTATAATACAATTTTTCGGCTTTTGAAGGATCTTCCCCTTTTATCCTCATTCTCCAGAAATTAAGTTCTTCCAGCTCTTCAGGCGGCGGTTCCATTATTGTACTCAAATAAACAGCATCGCATCTTCCGTCAAAGCCTGTTAAGTCCCTCAGCTCAATCCTTACTTCCGGAGTTTTAATCTTTACTTTTCCAGCATATTGCCATGACCAGTTGCCTTTACCGGTTCCCAGTGTTCTTTTCAGTTCTTTTCCGTTTACTGAAAGTTTAAATCTTCCCGGAGATTCCCATTTACCTGGTGCCCAGTCTCTCGTTCTTACCCATATATAATATCTGCCAGGAGAGGGTAGAGAAATCCTTGTTGAAGCATTTTTTACAGGATTCCCGAGTCCATGTGCCAGCAGATATGGTGAACCCATCTGCTCGGTGAATTGGGGATCGACAACCCAACCGCCTGTATCTTCAAAGCTTTCCGCCTCAACCAGCAGATTATGAGATTGATTGGTGCATGATACAGAAAAAATTAAAGTCCAAAAAAGTAAAAATCGCCCCATCATAAAATTTGAGATATTTTATTCTCTTATTCCTGCCAGGTCAAGAATAAAGGCATACTGCAGGGCAGTAACACGGTTTCTTTCGAAACGCCCTGAAGCACCGCTATGACCTGCCGTCATATTTATATCCATAACTATCAGACTGTTACCGGTGTTCATTTCCCTGAGTTTTGCCACCCATTTTACCGGTTCCCAGTACTGAACCTGTGAATCCCAGAAACCTGTCGTTACTATAATATTCGGGTATTTTTGCTTTTTGACCTGATCGTAAGGTGAATATGAGAGCATATAATCGTAGTACTCTTTCTTTCTGGGATCTCCCCACTCGTCCCATTCAAATGTCGTAAGGGGTATTGTCGGGTCAAGCATCGTGGTAACAATATCGACAAATGGTACAGCTGCAATCACACCTTTGTACAAATCAGGGCGCATGTTTATTACTGCTCCTATCAACAGGCCACCCGCACTTCCACCCTGAGCAAAGAGCCTGTCAGGACTGGTATATTTCTCATTAACAAGATATTGTGCACAATCATTAAAATCAGTAAATGTGTTTTTCTTCTTTAAAAGTTTTCCATCTTCGTACCAGTACCTTCCCATTTCACTTCCTCCCCTTACATGTGCTATGGCAAACACAAAACCTCTGTCGAGCAGACTAATGATATTAGGCCTGAATGAGGGTTCGGTTGAATTGCCGTAAGCCCCATAGCCATAAAGCAGTAATGGTGCTTTACCGTTTCGTGCAAATCCTTTCCTGTACACAAGCGAAATGGGTATCATCGTGCTGTCGGCAGCCCTTGCCCATAACCGCTTCGATTCATAATTCGCCGGATCAAAGCCTCCCAGTACCTCATCCTGCTTCATCAGTTTCTTTTCCCGGGTAATCATGTCGTAATCATAAACAGAGTTGGGAGTCGTAAGAGATGAGTAACTATACCTGAGAACAGACGAAGCGGGATCAGGATTGATATTTATGCTGCAGGTATATGTTTCTTCACCGAAATTTATATAATGGTCGCTGTTATCAGTTTTGTTCAGGATCCTTAAAGTGCTCAGTCCTTTAATTCTCTCATTTAGTACAATAAAGTTGTTAAATAATTCAAATTCTTCGAATAAAACATCCTTTCGGTGTGGTACAACGTCAATCCAGTTTTCTTTTCCGGTATTCTTTTCGGATGTTTTCATTAATTTGAAATTGTATGCGCTGTCGGCATTTGTTCTTATGTAAAATTCATTTCCTAAATGGTCGACACTGTATTCATGATTTCTTTGTCTCGGTTCAAATACAACGGGCTGGCTTTCAGGTTTAGAAGAGTTGATATATCTTACTTCGGTTGAAAGAGTTTGAGTTGAGTTGATCAGTATATACTTTCTGCTCTTTGTGCGGTTGATATAAACGCTGAAAGTCTCATCGGGCTCAAAATAGACTTCGTGGTCGTCCGAAACAAGTGTGGCAAGCCGGTGCCTCATCACCTTTTCAGCCCTGAGTGTAAGGGGATTTCTTACTGTATAGAAGAGATGTTTGCTGTCGTTTGCCCATACTATATTTCCTGAAGTATTTTCGATTATATCGGGCAGAAGGGTTCCGGTTTTTATATCGACAAAATAGATTGTATATTTCCGCCTGCTCAGGAAATCGGCTCCATAAGCCAATATTCCATTATCCGGACTTACTGCTAACCCGGATACTGAACAATAACTTTTACCTTCAGCTATCCTGTTAACATCAAGAATTATTTCCTCCGGAGCGCTTAATGACTCTTTCTTCCGGCAGTATACAGGGTATTCCTTTCCTTCGTAATATTTTGTATAATAGTAATAACCGTTGTCAAAATATGGCACAGTCTCATCATTTTGCTTCATTCTGCCAATCAGTTCATCGTATATTTTTTTCTGAAGTTCTTCTGTATGTTTAAGAACAGCCCTGCCATATTCATTTTCAGCTTCGAGGTGATCCAGGACTTTCTTTGTTTGTTCGTCGGGCTGGGTGGAGCTTTTCTGTTCATCTGTAAGCCTTATCCAGTAATAGTTATCTATTCTTCCGTCGTAAACCTCATGGGGGATCTTTTCTGCAACTGGAGGTTTGATTTTATTTTCTGAAACACAGGCAAAGGTTATTGCTGCGGCAACAAAAAAAAGCAGGCAGATAGTCTTTTTCATAAGAATCTTTTAAACGTTTTTAAACTTTTATTCAAATCAGCCATCAAATAAGCAGAAACAATAATAATAAAAATAAATATGAAAAGGATAGTATTAACAGCAATAATGATTTTAGCTTTTTCATCTTCAATGCTTTTGGCTCAGAGAGGAACTGTCTCAAACAGTGCACGCCAGGGTGTGCAGCAGGAACGTATTAATGAAGGGATAAAAAGCGGTGAGCTTACAAGACGGGAAGCAAGATTGCTTAAGAGAGAACAGAGAAAGATACAGATAGAAAAGAAGTTAGCTCAAGCTGATGGGCAGGTTACGCCACGTGAAAAAAGATTTTTAAGGCGCGAGCAGAACAGGGCAAGCCGTCATATAGCCAGGCAAAAGCACGACAGGCAGAACAGATAAGATATAAGGCTTTACCTTTCTGCAAGTAAGTCTTTCATTGACAGTTGAATTCTGTTTCGTTCGAGATCTACTCCGATAACTTTCACCATCACATGCTGGTGAAGCTTCACCACCTGGGAGGGGTCTTTGACGAATCCTTTTGTGAGGTTTGAAATATGGACAAGCCCGTCCTGTTTGACTCCGATATCCACAAAGACTCCGAATTTTGTAATATTTGTAACAATACCGGGGACTATCATACCTTCTTTGACATCCTCAATTGAATGAATATCTGCAAATCTGAATTCCTTGATTCTGGGTCGCGGGTCGCGCCCGGGGCGGGCAAGTTCTTCCATTATATCCATCAATGTAGGAAGACCGGCCTTATCGGTCACGTAGTCTTCTATTCTGATTTTCTTCCTCAGCTCTTCGCTTGACATGAGGTCTGCAACCTTCACTCCCAGGTCGGCTGCCATTTTCTCGACTATATGATAACTTTCGGGGTGGACTGCGCTGGCGTCGAGTGGGTTTTCAGCACCTCTGATCCTCAAAAATCCTGCGCACTGCTCAAATGCCTTCTCCCCCATCCTCTTGACGTTGAGTAGCTCCATCCTCGACCTGAAAGGTCCGTTTTGAGTCCGGTATTCAACTATATTTTTAGCTAACTGCGGTCCCAGTCCCGAAACATAGGTAAGAAGATGAGGACTGGCAGTATTGAGTTCAACTCCCACAGCATTTACGCAGCTTACAACAACATCGTCGAGGGCATTCTGAAGTTTTGTCTGGTCAACATCGTGCTGATACTGCCCCACTCCGATTGACTTAGGTTCGATTTTGACCAGTTCTGCAAGCGGATCCATCAGTCGTCTGCCAATTGAGACGGCACCTCTTACCGTCACATCATATTCAGGAAATTCTTCCCTTGCAGTTTTAGATGCTGAGTATACAGAAGCTCCCGCTTCATTAACTACAAAAACCTGAATATCCCGGTCAAATTTAATCCATCTGATAAGTTCTTCTGTTTCACGGCTCGCTGTTCCATTTCCAATGGCAATGGCTTCTATTTTATATGAATTTACCAGGTTAACTATTTTTTTAATTGAAAGAGCTGTTTGATTCTGTGGAGGATGAGGATAGATGGTTTCATTATGAAGGAGATTGCCCTGTCTGTCGAGGCAAACAATTTTACAACCTGTTCTGTAACCGGGGTCGATAGCAAGTACATTTTTTTCACCAAGTGGTGGTGCAAGAAGTAATTGCCGCAGATTATCAGCAAATACCTTAATTGCCTCATCATCTGCCCGCTCTTTTGCAATATTTCTGAATTCATTTTCGATAGATGGTGCCAGAAGGCGTTTCCAGCTGTCGCGAATCGTATCCCTTACAAGCAATGAGCATTTGTTATTGTTTTTGACAAAAAGATTTTCGAGTATTCTGAGCGCTTTTTCATCATCGGGCAATATTGAAAGTCTAAGGTAGCCTTCATTCTCGCCTCTCCTCATTGCAAGGTAGCGGTGCGAGGGGCACTTTCGCAGAGGTTCAGACCAGTCAAAATAATCAGAGTATTTTATTCCTTCTGTCTCTTTTCCTTTTATAACGTTTGAATAAATGATTGCTTCTTTCTCGAAGAGTTCTCTGATCTGTTTTCTTGCCTCTTCATCTTCACTTATCCATTCAGCAATAATATCGCACGCACCTGATATTGCTTCATCAGCATTAGCCACCTGTTCGTTAAGAAATTCTGCAGCTTTTGCAACAGGATCCTTTTCAGTCTGCTTATAAATCAAACGTGCAAGTGGCTCGAGGCCTTTTTCACGGGCTATTGTAGCACGGGTTCTGCGCTTGGGCCGGTAAGGCAGGTAAATATCCTCCAGTTCTGTCAGAGTTAAAGCATCATCGATTCTCTGCCGTAATTCTGGTGTCATCCTGCCCTGTTCCTCTATTGAACGTATTATGGCTTCACGCCGTTTATCGAGTTCCTTAAGACGGGCATATTCATCCTTGATATTAAGGAGAGTTACTTCGTCGAGGCTACCTGTCGATTCTTTTCTGTACCTGCTGATGAAAGGTATAGTTGCTCCGTCGTCCATCAGCCGAATCGTATTTTCGACCTGCCATACCTTCAGCCCGAGTTTGTTTGCAATAAATTCAAAATGCTTGTCCGCACTCATATCAGCCATTTTATCCAACATCAAACATATTATAAAATCTCACACATAAAAAAAGAACAATACTTACTCTCTATCTTCATTCAACATAAAGTACCAACCCTTTAAGATATTCACTCTCTGGATGATATATATTTACTGGATGATCAGCCGGTTGACCAAGTTGATGCAGAATTCTTACTTTTCTTCCCGTATTTGCAGCAGCTGCAAAAACAGATTTTCTGAAATTCTCTTTTGAAACTACCTGAGAACATGAAAAAGTAAAAATTATTCCACCAGGCCTTATATTCTCAATTGCTTTAATATTCAGCCTTTTATAACCTTGAAGTGCATTCGCAAGGACATCATTATGTTTTGCAAAAGCAGGAGGATCAATTATCATCAAATCATACCTGTCGCGGCAACCAGCAAGAAACTCAAATGCATCAGCTTCATAAGAGTGATGCCTTGAATCCTCACCGTAATTCAAACGTATGTTTTCATCGGCAATCTTTAATGCCGGACCGGAACTGTCAACTGTATCAACACTACGGGCATTTTTCATGGCATATACTGAAAAGCTGCCAGTGTACCCGAACAGATTCAGGACATCACGATTGCATGAATAATGCTGCACCAGCTTCCTGTTTTCCCTCTGGTCAATGAAAAAACCTGTTTTCTGACCTGCAACCCAGTCGACGTAAAATTTATAACCATTTTCAAGTACTATTGAAGGTTCTGCTCTTCCTGATATGAATCCGTTTTCTGGTCTAATATCTGACTTAAACGAAATTGTCGCTTCACTTTTGTCGTACACAGCCTGTACATGTTCAGAAAGAATTTCCGAAATAATTTCTGCTATTTCATTTCTTATCCTGTACATTCCGGTTGAATGCATCTGCAGTACGACCACACCATTATAATAATCGGCTATCAGTCCGGGCAGGTTGTCACCTTCTGCATGAATCAGGCGGAAAACATTTGTGTTGGGATCGGATAAATAGCCAAGTTGTTTCCTGTATTCAATGGCTGAAGAAATCATCTTCCTGAAAAAATCCCGGTCAGGTATTACTTTTTCAAATGAGAGAATCCTGACAGCTATTGAACCAGGCTGATAATGGCCTGTTGCCAGGAACTTTCCCTTGTTATCGTATACTTCCACAATATCACCCTCGGCAGGTGTTCCATAAATCTTCTTAATAGCACCCGAAAAAACCCAGGGATGATATCTACGAACCGATTGATCTTTCCCTGATTTAAGAACAATTCTTATATATTCCTGCTTGCCTTCATTCATTTCAGGTGATGTTTATTTTCATTGCCCTGTCAGTTTTCTGTATACCTCATAACAGACCCATGCATCGGTAGCAGCGTAGACTTTCTGGGCTTCTGAAAGGACAGGTGCCTCCCAGTCGGTTACCTGCTGGCTTTTCGAAATTCTGAAACCCAGTACAATTGCTGCAATCTTTTTCAAACCTGCACTTTCAATACCATACTCCTTTACCAGTTTCTGCAAATCAATAAATCCTCCAGGGTTAAAATGCTTCAAATCCTGCAGAACTCTTATATCATCATGTATGGCAACACCAACTTTAATTATTCCTGGATCGGATAGTAATTTTACAAGTTCACCGGGCATTCCAATCTTATTTAGCCTGAAGAGTAATGCGGTATTGTCATACGCCAGCTGAAGAAGCGAAACCCTGTTTCTTCTCCCCTTCCTGAATGAAGGTTTTGTTTCAGTATCAAAGCCCAATATCTTCCTGCCGGTGAGCAAATCTGAATGAAGGCGGAAGCTTTCCATGCTGTCAATTACGATAATCCTCCCGCTAAAATACCCAACCCTGTAATTAGAAAGTTCCTCAGGTGTAATATTATTAAGATACACTTTAATTCCGGTTTTTTCTGAATTCTTTTTGTTTCTGGCTGATTATCCACTTTTCCAGTCTTTCCATTTTCTCTTTTTCACTCTCTTCCTCAGGCACTTTCCCGATTTCTTCACCTGAATAAACAAGCCGGTGTATAGCTCTCAATGAATTTACCAGTTTCTGACCCCAGTAATTTTCAAAATTCATCCTGCACTCCCATATAGCATCATTCATTATTTCATTTGTTCCTGTCTGATAAAGAATTAAAAAATCTTTAAGATCCTGATAGATATCGGCAAGGTTTTCAGCAAGGCTCGAAACAACAGGTGCTTCCGATTCTTTCATCCTCTCATCGAAAACCTCAAGGAACGCATCAGCAGTTCCGAATTTTTGCTTAAGGGTCTCGTATATCCTGTTCCAGTCTTCTTCTTTAACAAATTTCTCATTTCCTTCTTCAAAATAAGGCTCTAGCTCAGGCAGCAATGAACCTTTGATGTAAATAAAAGGCAGAAGTCGTTGAAGAATCTTTAAGAGCTCTTCACCCTCAAGCTCTTCAGCGCGTTCCATATATTTACAGTACTCGTTTGCAGATGCAACAAATTCAACAACTGTTCCGGAATAGAAGGGCTCCTGATTTTTGTTCATCAATCTCCTCTTTTTATCAAACCGACAAAGTTAGGCAAAAATATCGTGTTCCTGTTTTAAGGACAGAAAATTATAAATATATCCGGGAAGCTTATTTTTTTATTACAACTTTTCAGACATTCCATGAGAGTTTCATTTCGGTATCCTGTTTAATTTTATTATGGTCGAGCAGCCATTGAACAACTTTTATAACTTTTTCTTCCGGATAATTTATTTTTCTGATCAGTTCCATGGCATCAGGTTTCTCAATTGAAAGAACAGCCTTAATCTCTTCAAGTATTAGATCAAATTCATACTTGCTCAATTCTAGTTCGTTCCTTTTTCTGCATACATCACAAATCCCGCATCTGTCGGCTTCCTCTCCAAAGTATTCCAGTAATATTACCGATCTGCATCTATTCTGTGATTCAGCATATTCCAGCATTTTTTCAAGCCTCAGCAGGTATTTCTCCTTAACATGCAGGTAGTTTTCGGGAGAAATAAATAGAGTTTTCCTGTCGAGTCTCTCTTCTGTAAAGATTACCAGTGGTGTCTTTTTACCGGGTATATAATGCAGAATATTCATTGAAGAGAGTCTGACCAGAAGCTGATAAACAGTTTCACGGGTCATGCTCGCTTTTTTAGCGAGTGCATCTTCATTTACAGGTACATATTCAGTAAACATACCCGTATAAGACCTCAGGAGGATCTTAATAAACTTATCGTACGATTCATTGGCAACCTGGAACTTATAGAGGTCGTCGCGTCCTACTATGAAATGCACTCTCGATGGATTATTTATTTCTTCGGTAAATTCTATATAGCCTTCACGCTGAAGAAATGCTAGGCAATTATATGTTTCTATTACAGGCAGGTGGTACCGGGATACAAATTCCTGCATGTTGAAATCGTGTACTGTATCTTTACCTGAACCTACCGGAACACGGAGGTAATTGCACAGCATTTCGTACACATCTTTTATTTTTTCAATTGGCGGGAATTTATGTGAGATGCTCTCCTTCAGCCTGCTAATATCAGCATCGGAATAGAGCAGAACAGCCCATGAAGGCTCATTGTCGCGTCCGGCTCTGCCTGTTTCCTGAAAATACGATTCAATTGATTCCGGTATATCCCAGTGAATTACGAATCTGACATCAGGTTTATCAATACCCATTCCGAATGCATTTGTTGCAACCATTATCCTCACCTGGTCCGACGACCATGCAGCCTGTTTCCTGTCCCTCAGTTCCTGTGGCAATCCAGCGTGGTAGTAATCGGCGCTGTAACCTTTCGATGCAATCATCTCAGCAACTTCCCTCGCCTTTTTTCTGCTTCTTACATAAATGATCCCGGAGCCTTTTACTTTTCCCAGAGTATTTAGAAGATATGTGCTTTTATCTTCAACCTTCCGTACAATGTAAGATATGTTTTTCCTTTCAAAACTCGTTTTCAGGACATTTCTGGTTTTAAAAGCCAGTTTTTCTATTATGTCATCAATAACCTTAGGAGTTGCTGAAGCTGTGAGAGCAAGAAAAGGTGGATCGGTTTGGAGTAGTTCCCTCAGTTCAACAATTTTCATGTAAGACGGCCTGAAATCGTAACCCCATTGTGAGATGCAGTGAGCCTCGTCGATGGCAACAAGTGAAACATTGAGCCTGGGCGATTTAATTTTGAAAAGCGGTGAAGCTATTCTTTCTGGAGATATATAAAGGAACTTGTAATCACCGTATATACAGTTGTCAAGAGTTATTTCAATCTCTTCTTTTGTCATTCCTGAATGTAATGCGAGGGCTTTGATCTCCATTTTGTTGAGTCTTGCAACCTGTTCCTTCATAAGGGCAATCAGTGGGGTTATTACAAGACAGATTCCTTCGAGTGCTAAACCAGGAACCTGAAAAGTAACTGATTTACCTCCTCCGGTTGGCATAAGTCCGAGTGTGTCTTTCTTCTCAAGTACCGACTTAATAATCTCTTCCTGCAGTGGCTTGAAAGTAGTAAACCCCCAGTATCTGGTAAGTATCTTTCTGCAGGTTTCTATATCCATGATTTCAGACAGTTTTCTTTTATGTTTTTACCAATTGAAGTATATTAATACCCTCAAATACAAAAATAATAACTGTGATTCAATTTTTTATATTGATCAAAAATATTCCATAATGTTTCAGGAGTGCATTTTTTTTGTAATTTGCGACCGTAAAATCCAAAATCATAAGCCATGTCGTTTATTAAAGATAAAATTTTGTTTGAAGGTTTAACATTTGATGATGTACTGCTTATTCCTGCATATTCAGAAGTGCTGCCAAGAGATGTTGATATAAGTTCCATGTTTTCCAGAAATATTCGCATAAATACTCCGGTTGTTTCTGCAGCCATGGATACTGTTACAGAAGCTGAGCTTGCCATTGCCATTGCAAGGGAGGGTGGTATTGGCGTGATTCATAAAAACATGTCTATAGAAAAACAGGCTTCTCAGGTAAGAAAGGTAAAAAGGGCTGAAAATGTAATGATAACTGATCCCGTTACAATTCATCCCGACGCTACTGTTGCCGAAGCAATAAGCCTGATGCGAGAATACAAGATAGGGGGCATTCCTGTAACTGACAAAAACGGGATATTGAAGGGTATTGTAACAAACAGGGATTTGAGATTTGAAAACAACTCTTCTAAAAAGATTTCGGAGGTAATGACAACCAAACTCATTACCACAACCTATCAGACAAATCTTGAGGAAGCCGCAAGAATTCTTCAGAAGCATAAAATAGAAAAGCTGCCCATAATAGATGAAAACAACAAGCTAATCGGGCTTATGACCTATAAAGATATTACCAAATCGAAAGACAGGCCCAATGCATGCAAGGATGAAAAGGGAAGGCTCAGGGTGGCAGGAGCAATAGGTATAGCAGCTGACACTCTCGAAAGGGCAGAGGCATTGATAAATGCAAATGTCGACGCTCTTGTTATTGATACGGCACACGGTCACACTAAAAATGTAATCGGAATTCTCAGGGATATTAAAAGGAATTTTCCCAATGTTGACGTTGTTGCCGGCAACATTGGCACTGAAGAGGCTGCCAGGAGGCTGGTAAAAGAAGGTGCTGATGCAGTTAAAGTAGGAATCGGTCCAGGGTCGATATGCACTACCAGGGTTATAGCAGGCGTGGGAATTCCTCAGCTTTCGGCCATTTATAATGTGGCAAAAGCAATCGAAGGCTCAGGTGTTCCGGTAATTGCTGATGGTGGGATAAGGTATTCGGGTGACATAATAAAAGCAATAGCGGCAGGTGCCGATTCCATAATGGCAGGGTCTCTCTTTGCCGGCGTTGAGGAATCTCCTGGTGAAACTATAATATATAATGGAAGAAAATTCAAAACATATCGCGGAATGGGTTCCCTTGAAGCAATGTCGCAGGGAAGTCGTGACCGCTATTTTCAGGATGTAGAAGATGACATAAAGAAGCTTGTACCCGAAGGTATTGAAGCAAGAGTACCTTATAAAGGAACCCTCGCAGAAGTCATGTATCAAATGGTGGGAGGATTAAGAGCAGGCATGGGCTATCTGGGTACACCCGATATCCCCACCCTGAAAAAGGAAGCAAAGTTTGTAAGAATTACCGGACCGGGTATAATTGAAAGCCATCCGCACGATGTAACAATCACAAGAGAAGCTCCAAACTACAGCAGAAAATCAGTTGAATAATAGTTTCCAGACCGGTTAATGAAATACAGGCTCTCCATCATTCTAATGGTGATTGCAACAGGGCTCCTGCATGCTCAGGGAATACAGGACAGTATTCTTTTAATTGCCGGGGGAAGAGAGGTTACAGCAGGAGAATTTATGAGGATGTACAGGAAGATATATTACCCATCCGATACCGGTGATTTTAATAATTATCTTGAACAGTTTATAGTTTTCAAGTTAAAAGTCGCTGATGCCATAAATAAAGGATATGACACAACAAAAGCATTCAGGACAGAATTACAGGGCTACAGGGACCAGGTGGCAAAGAATTACCTTACTGATAAAAATGTAAAAGAAGAAATTCTGAAAAGATCATATGAAAAAACCCTCAAAGAAATAAATGCCTGGCATATTCTGGTTTCATGTCCCCCCAACAGTTCTCCTGAAGATACACTTGCCGCATATAAAAAAGCACTTGAGATAAGAGCAAGAATTATTTCAGGAGAACCATTTGAACAGGTTGCACGCAGTGTATCAGATGACCCTTCAGTAAGATTCAACGGGGGCAATCTTGGATATATTACTGCTTTCCAAATGATTACACCTTTCGAAGAAGCTGTTTACAGTATGAAGAAAGGGGAAATTTCCAATCCTGTAAGAACACCTTATGGGTATCACATAATCAAAGTGGCTGACATCAGACCTTCGAGGGGAAAAATTAAAGTGGCTCATATAATGCGCAGTGTACCCCAAAACGCTCCTGAACAAGTTGCAAAAGCCGCTGAGGATACAATAAAATATGTATATAAAAAGCTTCTCGAAGGGGCTTCTTTCAGTGACCTTGCGATGAAATATTCTGACCATAAAGAGTCGGCAGCCCGGGGAGGTGAACTGAACTGGTTCGGAGCTGGTGAAATCATAAGCGAATTTGCCGAAGCAGCTTTTTCGCTCGAAAAAAACGGAGACTTCACTCCTCCAGTTAAAACAATATATGGCTGGCATATAATCAAAAGACTCGATAAAAAAGACCCTCCTTCATATGAAGAAGCCAGAAGCCAGCTTGAAAGTAAAATTGATGAAACATGGTTAAACTCGCTGGCTACACGCTCAATGGTAAATTCACTGAAACAGGAATATAAATTCAGGCTCAATACAACTGCTCTCAACTGGTTTCTAGAAAATACCGATACACTCATCACCAGGGGTCTTTCAAAGTACGATAGGGGGGCTATCCCTTCTGGAACATTGTATACATTTGACGGTCAAAAGTTTTCGAATGTTGAGTTCGCCCGCTATATAGAAAGCAGAGCCTCAAGCGATAACACGGAAGAACCTGCGAATTTTGTTAACAAGCTGGCTGAAACATGCATAACAGACCATATTCTTAGATATGAAAATTCATTGCTTGAAAAAAAATATTCTGAATTCAGATACCTTGTCAATGAATTTCATGATGGTATATTGTTGTTTGAAATCTCAAAGGAAAAAATCTGGGATCGTGCCCAGAACGATACTTCTGGTTTAAAAAAATATTACGAAGAGAACAAGCAGAGGTACCCCGGGAAAAAAAGTTTCACCGGTATGATTTATATGTGCATGGAAAAAGTAAAAGCTGGAAAATTTTATAAGGCAACCAGAAAATATGTAAAGAAACCTGATTGTGAAAAAAGGCTACAAGCAATGTTTAATGCAGGAAGTGATACTATTATTAAAGTGTATAAAGGAGTGTTTCCGGAGGGAGATTCTCTTCTGCCTGAGAATCTTAAATGGGAAGAGGGTTTGCATGAAACTGAAATAAAAGGCTTTCCCTCTGTTATAGTTATAACGAAAATTAATCCTGCCTCACCCCTGCCACTGAATGAAGTAATAGGTGAAATTTCGTCCGAATATCAGAATTTTCTTGAGTCAGAATGGATCAAACAATTAAAGGAAAAGTACCCCGTTAGAATAAACAGAACTATTCTGGAACAGGTTAAAAGTGAACTTAAGAAATGAGAAAAGCTTTAATATACCTATCAATTATCACCTTATCTGTTTCAGGTACATCATGTCTGAGACAAAATAAAGGTCCGGCAAGAATTCCTGTTGCCAGAGCAGGTGAAAAAATTCTTTATTATGACCAGATCCCTGAAATTTACAGAAACACTAAATCCCCGGAAGATAGCATACTCTCGATCAATGATTATATTAACAGTTGGGCAAGAAGGGAACTATTATATGCAAGGGCTGTTGAAAATCTCTCTCCGGAGTATAAGAATGATATTGAATCGCAGCTGCTGGACACAAAAGTAAATCTGTATATAGACCATTACCAGCATCAGATGATGCTTGAAAAAATGGATACCATCGTATCAGATACAGAAATAGAGCAATTTTATGCTTCAAATCCCGACCGTTTCAAACTTAACACAAGTATAGTTAAGGCTCTTTTTATAAAAATACCTGCAGAAGCCCCAAATATTGACAGGGTAAGGGTATGGTACAGAGCAAACGACCCGGAGTCATTAAGGCAGCTTGAATCATATTGTTTCCAGTTTGCAGAAAAATTTGACGATTTTGGAGAAGAATGGATTTCTTTTGATAAACTTGCAGTGGAACTTCCTGCTGAAATAATAAATCCTGATGAGTTTCTCAAACGATACAGTTATTATGAAACCCGAGACTCATCATCAGTTTATTTCATTGCCATAAGGGACTACAGATTAAGGCCCTCTCTGGCACCATATGAATATGTTAAAGACGATATAAAAAGTATTATATTGAATAACAGAAGATTCGAGTTTCTGAAAAAGCTCGAAAACGACATATATAATGATGCTATTAACTCTAACATTTTTAAGAAATACTGAAAAATGAAACATAAAACAGTTATAAGCCTGTTGATGCTTTTCCTGGTATTGAATACAGGAATCTTATTTTCCCAGAAGCTTGTTGAATCGGTTGCAGGGATTGTAGGCAATGAGGTTATCTTCCTTTCAGACATCGAAAATGCTGTGGCACAGCAGTTATGGTCGGGTGACAGAACCCCGGCTGACAGGCTGAGATGCATTCTTTTTGAGGAACAGCTAGTTGCAAAGCTTTTTCTGGATCAGGCAAGAATTGACAGTATAGAGGTTTCCGACTCTGAGGTGGAGGGTTATCTGAATGAAAGGCTGAATAAATTCATAGCAAGGGCAGGGTCTGAAAAAGCTCTTGAGGAAGTTTTCAGAAAAAGTATTACAGAAATTAAAGCAGACCTTAGAAAATCTCTCAAAGAACAGGAGATAGTGAACAGAGTTCAGAGCAAAATTGCAGAAAACATAACTGTAACACCTGCTGAAGTAAAAAAATTCTATTCGAAGATTCCGCCTGACAGTCTCCCCACAATACCTGCTAAAGTGGAATTAAGCATAATTCAGCTCGATCCTCCCGACAATGAATTGAACAAAGCCGAAGCCCGACAGAAACTTCTTGATATCAGAAGTGAGATTCTTGCGGGAAAAAGCTTCAGCACAATGGCAATACTTTATTCTGAAGACAAAGAGTCGGCCAAAAGAGGAGGAGAGATTGGGTACCTAAGCCGTGCTGAACTTGAAAAACCTTATGCCGATGTTGCTTTCTCACTTACAAAAAACGCAATTTCAAAAATTGTAGAAACCAGGTATGGTTTCCATATTATACAGCTTATCGACAGAATGGGAGATCTGGTGAATACAAGGCACATTCTGATAAGGCCAAAAATAAAACCTGAACAGGAAGAGAGAGCTATTTCAAAACTCGACAGTATCGCGAATCTAATCAAAGCCGACAGTATAACTTTTGAAAGAGCAGCATATTTATTTTCAACTCACAAAGACAGTAAGATAAATGGAGGCAAGCTTGTGAAAAATGATCCTGCAGCCAGAACTACAATGTTTACACTTGAAGAGCTGGATAGGAACACCTATATGGTTGTCCGGGATCTGAAACCAGGTGAAATTTCAAAACCATTCATGACAGAGGACGAGAACGGAAACACGGTTTTCAGAATTGTAAGGCTCGACAATCAGATTCCAGCTCATGTTGCTGACCTGAAAGAGGATTACCAGGCTTTGTACAATGCAGCATTGCTAGAAAAAAGACAGAAAAGATTTCTGGAATGGATTGATAAAAAGATAGAAGTCACTTATATAAAAATAAGTGACGAATTCAAATCATGCCACTTTTCAAATCCACTATGGCTGAAATAAGCGGCCACCGGCAACTTTCAAAAATTTACACAACCGGTATAATTCTATTCTTTGCCGCGCTGACATTTGCGGCATTCAACACTTCTTTACCACAGGAAAAAAAGAAACAGCCTGGTGAAACAAAAAAAATTGAGCTGCTTTACTGCGATGTTCTGATTATTGATAAACAGGTCAGCAACGACCTTAACCGGCTTATTGGAAATGTCGCTCTCAAACACAAGGATATAATTATGACATGCGACAGTGCCCATCTGTACCGGGAAATAAATCAGGTGAAAGCATACGGGCATGTAAAAATCAATCAGGCTGATACATTGACTCTTGCAGGTGACTACCTTTTTTATGATGGTAATGAGGAGAAAGCATTTGTTCAGGGTAATGTGGAGTTGAAGGACAATGAATCAAAACTTTATACACAGGTTGTAAATTATGATGCAAAAACAAAAATTGCTGATTATCCTTTCCATGGCAAGATAATCAATGGAGACAATGTTCTCACGAGCCGCATGGGATTTTACTACACATCCGAGAAGAAATTTTACTTCAAGGATAGTGTAAAAATTGTAAACCCAAATTATACTGTCATTGCCGACACCATGGTATACAACACATCTACTGAAACTGCCTATTTTACGGGACCTACAACACTTGAAGGCGACAGTATATATATGTATTGCGAAAAAGGATGGTACGACACAAAAAATGATCTGTCAACTCTATGGAATTCACCTGTAATTAACAACAGGCAGCACATTATTACAGGTGATTCACTTTTCTACGACCGACGGACAGGCTATGGTGAAGCATTCAGAAAAATTAGCATTACAGATACATCCAGCAACATTATCGTAGCGGGTAATTATGCATGGTACTTCAGAGAACCGGAAAAATTCATGGTTACCGACAGTGCCCTTTTTATCCAGGTATCGGAAGAAGATTCATTGTTTCTGCATTCAGACACAATAAGTGCAGTTACATTAAAGAAATTCCCTTCCGACACTTCCTCATTCAGACTAATACGTGCTTACTACAGATGCAAAGTCTTCAGCAAAGATTTTCAGGCAAAGTGTGATTCGCTCACCTATTCTTTTCAGGATTCAGTAATAAGGCTTTACAGGGATCCCATTTTATGGTCGGAAGAGAATCAGATGGTGGCAGATTCAATGGCAATTTTCACCAGGAACCGGAAAACCGACAGAATGGAACTTTATAATTCTGTGTTTGTGGCAAGCCAGGTAGATTCTCTCAGGTTTAACCAGATGAAAGGCAGAAAGCTTACAGGGTATTTTATGAACAACAAGTTATACAGGATTCTGATTGAGGGAAATGGCGAGACAGTATATTATCTTGTTGATAATAATGAGCTTATAGGCATAAATCATGCCCGCAGCGCCTCAATTGAAATTCTTATTGACGATGGAAAGGTAAAGGAAATAAATGAGTTACAGAACCCTGAAGGCACTCTTGATCCTCCTGATACTGACTCACCTGGAAGTCTAAGATTGAAGGGGTTCGTCTGGTACGATTATTTGAGACCAAAAAAGAAGACGGATATATTCATTAAATAAAGCCTGGAGCAAAAAACTCATTTAAAGCTCTGGAAGTAAAACAAATGCGTATTATAGATAAAAAAGGGGGCTGTTTTTTACAGCCCCGACAGTTTAATACTCATCCTCATTAAAGAAAAAGTCCTCTTTACTTGGGTAATCGGGCCAGATATCTTCGATGCTCTCGTAGATATCGCCCTCATCCTCAATCTCCTGTAAATTTTCTATGACTTCAAGTGGAGCACCTGACCTGATGGCATAATCAATAAGCTCATCTTTGGTAGCTGGCCATGGAGCATCCTCAAGTTTCGATGCTAATTCAAGTGTCCAATACATATCCAGGAAATTTTTATGTTGTTTATAAAAAGGTTCGCAAATATAAAAAATTTTATAAATTATCCAATAATCGAAAAAGTTTTAAAAAATTTTAACAAATGTAGTTAACATCTTCATTCTCAAAATCTTTATTCAAAAATCGTGCCAGCACAAAGAAGTAATCCGACAGCCGGTTCAGGAATTTTATTATTATTTCCGGAGCATTTTCATTTTCACCCAGTCTGGTAACATTTCTTTCTGCCCGACGACAAACACATCTGGTAATATGGCAGTTAGATACAATGATATTACCACCAGGTATAATAAAACTTTTCAAAGAAGGGAGTTGTTCATTCAATTTGTCGATCTCTTTTTCTGTTTTTTCAACGCATTCTTCCTCCGGGAGTATTATTTCACCCGAGGGATTTTCAATATCGTATGCCAGTGCTGCTGCACATGCCATCAGCTGCTTCTGTATATAAAGCAGAAAATCAGCATGTTTTTCTGTTTCCCTGTAGCTCCGCAGTAAGCCAATCCAGGAAATCAGTTCATCTATAGTGCCATAAGCTTCCAATCTCGGATGGTGCTTGGGCAGTCGTCTGCCTCCATACAATGAAGCAAACCCGTCATCACCTTTACGGGTATAGATTTTCATTATTTAGAATTAATGTTTGCTTTTTATGCCCTTAAGATAATACAAAAACCTTTTCTCAGGCTTTTACATACTTCTCATTTGGCATGTCGGACGAAACCTGGCCGTCGAGGAGTCTTACAATACGTGCAGCATGCTTGGCAATATCCTCTTCGTGAGTAACCAGAATAATGGTATTGCCTTTACGGTGTATATCGTCCAGCAGGTTCATAATATCTATCGAAGTCTTGCTGTCGAGATTACCTGTTGGCTCATCGGCCAGAATTATGGATGGTTTGTTTATAAGTGCTCTTGCAATAGCTACTCTCTGCCTCTGCCCACCCGAAAGTTCATTTGGTTTATGATGCATACGGTCGGCCAGACCAACCTGGGCGAGTGTTTCAATTGCTAGCTTTTCACGCTCAGCCTTGGGAATACCCGCATAAATTAACGGTAAAGTAACATTTTCCAGAGCAGTGTATCGTGGAAGGAGATTAAAAGTCTGAAATACAAACCCTATTTCTTTATTTCTTATCTCAGCAAGCCTGTCATCCTCCATCTTACTGACATCCACACCATTAAGAAAATATCTACCACTGGTCGGCGTATCAAGGCATCCTATCAGGTTCATCAATGTGGATTTCCCTGAACCTGAGGGACCCATAATTGCTACATATTCATTCTTGTAAATAGTCAGTGATACCGATCTGAGCGCCCTTACTATTACAGTGCCAACCTGGTAATTCTTAACTATGTCCTGTAGCTCAATAATAACATTATTTTCATTCATAAAAGCCTGAAATTTAAAGTGTCAAAAATAGAGTAATTAATCTTAAAATCGAATTATTATTTATTAATTTATGTTAATATCTTATCACATAATCAAATTTCGAAATCCCTTTTCTGAAAAAAACTATTCCCATCCGGCAAATATCAATTGTTACACTAACATTTTTCATCCTCTTTATTTCTTTCCATCCTTCTGCCATTTCCACCGACCTATGTATATCGTCAATAATAACCACACTTTTATCATTACACATACTGCTTATAGTGTCAAAATATTCAAGCAGTGCATCTTTCCGGTGGTCTCCGTCAATGAATACAAGCCCGGGTCTGATATTCTTCTCTTTCAATTCTGGAAGGACTTCATCAAACTTCCCGGTATAAACTTTGATATTTCTACATCCTGCCTTTTCAAAGTTCCTCTTTGCGATTTCTGAAACTACCGGACAACCCTCTATTGTATGAACCATTGAGCCACTGGCTCCGGTTGCAAGATATAATCCACTGATACCCAAAGACGTTCCCATCTCTATTATATCCGAACCTCCATATTCCGCTGCAAATTTGTGCAAAAGCTCACCATATTTTTTAGGCACTGAAGAATACTTTGCTATCGACGACACCTTTCTCATTCCATCCCTGAAGTGCTTCGATCCTGAACCATAATCAGTTACTTTAACAAATGAAGGATCTGCCAGCATTTCTTTTCTTATGTTTTCTATAGTAGAGACAATAGCCGGGTCGATTTTATTCCTGAAAACAAGAGTAATCAAGTTGAAAACAAAAGGACTATGTATGCCATGACCTCTTTTATGCCGGGAGAAAACTTTGTATTTCAGATTATTAATTACAATATGAAAATCGTTCATTTTTGATACCTGGTATGATTATGTAGGGTTTGCAAAAATACTTATTTTCGGAAAATAAAATTTAAAGCGATTCATAACAAATTGTATGCAGAATTTTCTGGATATTGATATCAAATACCTGCCGGGTGTTGGTCCAAGAAGGGCTGAACAGCTGAATAAGGAGCTTAATATCAAATGCTACAGAGATCTGCTTTATTATTTTCCTTACAGATATGTTGACAGAACCAAATTCTATAGTGTTGCAGAACTTGATCCCGACCTGCCTTATGTTCAGATACGCGGTGTAATAAAAGGATACTTCACAGAGGGTAAAGGCAACAACAAAAGGCTTATAGCCGAATTTTCAGATGAAACGGGAGTTATCAGGTTAATATGGTTCAGGGGAACCAAATGGATACCTGAGACCTATCCTGCAGGAAAGGAGTATGTAATCTTCGGTAAACCAGGGGTTTTCAATAGTATGATAAATATTATTCACCCCGAAATTGAACTTGCCGAAAAAAGAGAAAAGAGACTTGTGTCGGGCCTTGAAGCACTCTATAGTACTACTGAAGAGCTTAAAAGCAGTTTTATAACATCGAAATTTATCAGCAAGCTTGTTGGTAACCTGCTTGGCATGATAAACTTCAGGCTGCCCGAGACACTCCCTGATTACATTATAACCAATAACAATCTTATGAGTTTGCATGATGCAATTCATAAGATTCATTTCCCTTCCAATACAAAGGAAATGGAAAGAGCCCGATACCGTTTCAAATTTGAAGAGCTCTTTTATATTCAACTTAACCTGTTGCGCTACAAAGTTTTTCGAAAAACCCATACTCCAGGATCTATCTTTTCCAGAGTTGGTGAATATTTTAACAAATTCTATTTCAACAATTTATCTTTCGAGCTTACTGATGCCCAGAAAAGGGTTATGAAGGAAATACGCAGGGATTTAGGTTCGGGAAGGCAGATGAACAGATTACTTCAGGGCGATGTTGGAAGTGGTAAAACACTTGTTGCATTAATGTCGATGCTGATAGCTGCCGACAATGGATATCAGTCGTGCATAATGGCACCAACAGAAATCCTTGCTTATCAGCATTTCAGATCAATTTCAAAGTTTACCGAGGGAATTGGTATCAGGGTAATGTTGCTTACGGGCTCCACAAAAAAAACCGAGAGGAAACAGATTGAAAAAGTGTTGCTCAGTGATGAACCTGCAATATTGATTGGAACCCATGCCCTGATTGAAGAAAATGTAAGGTTTAAAAAGCTTGGGCTGGCAATTATTGACGAACAACATCGTTTTGGCGTAGCACAGCGGGCAAAGCTATGGGAGAAAAGCAAAAATCCGCCCCATGTACTGGTGATGACTGCCACACCCATTCCAAGAACGCTCGCCATGACACTCTATGGCGACCTCGATGTATCGGTTATAAACGAATTACCACCGGGAAGGAAGCCGGTAAAGACAATGCATTTCTTTGAATCAGAAAGAAATAAAGTCTTTGCTTTCATGCGGAAGCAGATAAGTGAAGGAAGGCAGGTATATATTGTTTATCCACTGATAACCGAGTCGGAAAAGCTCGATTATAAAAACCTTGATGAAGGACTCGATATTCTAACACAGGCCTTCCCTCCCCCCAGGTACTGCATAAGTGTGCTTCATGGCAGGATGACAGCAGCCAACAAGGAAATCTCAATGAAGTTATTCAGGGAAGGCAAAGCTCATATAATGGTTGCCACAACAGTTATCGAGGTAGGTGTGGATGTACCCAACGCTACTGTGATGGTTATAGAAAGCGCCGAGAGATTCGGACTTTCCCAACTACATCAGCTAAGAGGAAGGGTTGGCAGGGGTGCCGAGCAGTCATATTGTATTCTGATGAGCTCAGACAAGCTGTCGAAAGAAGCATCTGAACGAATTGAGACAATGGTAAGAACCAGCGACGGGTTCGAAATAGCTGAAGCCGACCTGAGACTCAGAGGTCCTGGTGATATTGAAGGTACACAGCAGAGCGGATTCCCCTTTGAACTGAGAATAAGCGACCTGGCACGCGACGGACAAATCATCGAATATGTCAGAAGAATTGCAGAATCGATTCTCGAAAAAGACCCTCTGCTTGAAGATGAGAAGAACCTGATCCTGAAACAGGAACTTAACAGGCTCTTCAGCAGGAAATATTCATGGAGTAATATCAGCTGATAAAAAACTGATAAAAAGCAGAAATAAATTTATACGAGAAATATAAATTTGCCACTCTGATTTACCGGGGAAAATGAAATCAGAAAACCAGATAACTCACGAAGGTGTTATTTTATCATCGGACCCTGATTCGGTAACCGTAATGATATCACAGAATGTAAGTTGTGCAGGGTGTCAGGCTTCAGGGGTATGCAATCTGAACGACCGCAACAATAAGATCCTCAGAATAGATGGAAATTATAATCTGAAACCCGGAAGCAAAGTAATTGTATCAGCCAACTTATCACGCGGTTATCTCGCCGTTTTCCTGGGTTACGTTATGCCTTTTATAATTCTGATTGCATCTCTTTTGGTGGCAATCTCCATGTCATTAAGTGAACTTGCTGCAGGATTAATTTCGCTGGGAATAACTGCATTTTACTATATATTGCTCTTTCTTTTTCGTAAACATGTTTCGAAGAAATTTTCATTCAGTTTAAAAACATTATAACCAGATGAGTCATACAATTCTGTTAACTGTTATAGTTCTAGTTTCGGTCGGACTGGCTGCAGCAGTTATATTATACTTTGTCTCTCAAAAATTCAAAGTTTATGAAGATCCGAGGATTGATATAATTCAGGAAGCTCTGCCTGGTGCTAACTGCGGAGGGTGTGGTTTTACAGGTTGCAGGAATTTTGCAGAGGCACTTGTTAAAGCTGATACATTGGATGGTCTTAACTGTCCGGTAGGCGGAGCAACAGTAATGGCTGATATAGCAAAAATACTTGGCAAGGAGGCAGTTGTATCCGAGCCTCTTGTAGCAGTGGTTAGGTGTCAGGGAAGTTATGAGTACCGGCCACGCACATCTGCATATGATGGTGTTAAAGACTGCCGGATAGCTCACCTTCTTTATGGAGGTGAAACAGATTGTCATTACGGTTGCCTGGGTTATGGTGATTGTGTAGAGGCATGCCAGTTTGGTGCAATGTACATGGACGAAAAAACCGGGCTGCCAGTAGTTATTGATGAAAAATGCGTGGCATGCGGTGCTTGTGTAAAAGCCTGTCCGAGAAATATTATTGAGCTCAGGAAGAAATTTAAGACAGACAGGAAGATCTATGTATCGTGTGTTAACTGCGACAGGGGTGGGCCCGCGAGAAAAGCATGCAAAGTTGCATGTATTGCATGCAACAAATGCTTTAATGTTTGCAAGTTCGGAGCTATCACCATTCAAAACAACCTGGCATATATCGATTCATTTAAATGCACACTCTGCCGTAAATGTGTAACAGAATGCCCGACCAATGCAATTATAGAGCTCAATTTCCCTCCGCGCAAGGCTGCGGAAGAAGCAGTAAAAGAAACACTAACTCAAAAATAATTATAACGACCCCGACTATGCTCAAAACATTTCCGCGCGGCGGTGTTCATCCGCCAGAGAATAAACTGACAGCTGGCACTCCGATTGAGATACTTCCGCCTCCTGAAACGGTTGTTATCCCGGTTACCCAGCACCTGGGAAAACCAGCAACAGTAACTGTAAATAAAGGAGATAAAGTTCTGGTCGGACAACTTATAGCCAGAGCAGAAGGATATGTTTCAGCAAATATACATTCATCAGTATCAGGCACTGTATCAAAGATTGATACTGTTACAGATATTTCAGGTTACAAGCAGACCTCCATCATTATTGACGTATCCGGTGATGAATGGTTGAGTGATATAGATAGAAGTCCTGATATTGTAACAGAGATTAAACATTCGCCCGAAGAAATAATTCAGAAATGCCTCGATTGCGGTATTGTAGGCCTTGGTGGTGCAACCTTCCCTACCCATGTTAAGCTGAAGGTCCCCGCAGGTAAGAAATGTAATCTACTCATTATCAATGGTGTAGAATGTGAACCCCGGCTTACATCTGACCACCGCCTTATGCTCGAAAAAGGAAAGGAAATAATTACAGGGGCAAGAATCATGATGAGAGCACTTGGGGTTACAAAGGCAATTATCGGCATGGAATACAACAAACCTGATGCAATTGCACATTTAAGCAGGTTGCTTAATGGGGCTGATGATATTAGTGTACAGGGATTGAAAGTTAAATACCCTCAGGGTGGTGAAAAACAGCTGATTAAAGCGCTTACTGGAAGGGAGGTTCCTTCAGGTGGTTTGCCGATTGATGTTGGAGTTGTAGTTCAAAACGCTAGTACTGCATACGCTGTATACGAAGCTGTGCAGAAGAATAAGCCTTTATTTGAAAGGGTAGTTACCGTGACAGGAAAGTCTCTTTCAAAGCCTGGTAATTTCCTTGTTAGGGTGGGCACGCCGGTTGCGAAGCTCATCGAAGCAGCAGGAGGATTGCCTGAAAATACGGGGAAGATCATATCTGGCGGTCCTATGATGGGAAAAGCACTGGCAAACCTTCAGACACCTGTTGTGAAAGGCACTTCTGGTATTGTCGTGTTTCCTGCTGAAGAATCACATAGGCCTCAGGTAGGTCCCTGCATTCGCTGCAGTAAATGTGTTTCGGCCTGCCCGATGGGACTTGAACCTTATCTTCTTATGAGTCTGGCTGAAAAAGGACTGTTTGAAAGAATGAAGGCAGAAAAGGTTACCGACTGCATTGAATGCGGTTCGTGCAGCTATATATGTCCGGCTCACAGGCCCCTTCTGGACTATATAAGGCTGGGAAAAACCACTCTGATTAAAATGATGCGTGAAAAAAGTGTGAAATAATCATACAACAGAATGAGCAGTTTGTTAACAGTTTCACAATCACCCCATATCCATACCGGGGATGATACAAAAAAGCTGATGCGGGGAGTTATTATTGCCCTGATTCCAGCTTTCATTGCTTCGGTTTATTATTTCGGCTGGGGAGCACTAATTGTCACTGCAACATCAGTATTATCGTGCATATTCTTTGAATATGTAATTCAAAAATATCTGATCAGAGGTCCGGTTACTATTACTGACGGTTCTGCAATAGTTACAGGACTTTTATTGGCATTCAACCTGCCTTCAAATCTACCTGTACACCTTATAATAATTGGTGCACTGGTGGCAATTGGCATAGGTAAGATGAGTTTTGGCGGATTGGGTAATAATCCGTTCAATCCCGCTCTGGTAGGACGTGTATTTCTTCTGATATCTTTTCCGGTTCAGATGACAACATGGCCTGTACCATCAGGTTTCAAAACCGGATATGCCGATGCAGTAACGGGGGCTACACCTCTTGGAGTACTTAAAGAAGGTATCAGAAACGGTGAACAGGTATCACAGCTTATGAACCAGATCCCAGATCACATGCAGCTGTTTTATGGACACATGGGTGGGTCGATGGGCGAAGTGGCTGCACTGGCACTGCTTATTGGTTTTCTTTATATGCTGGTAAAGAAAATAATTACATGGCACATTCCTGTTGCCGTTACAGGCAGTATAGCATTATTCACCGGAATTTTGTGGCTGATTAATCCGGAGAAGAATGCCGATCCATTGTTTCATCTTCTTACAGGAGGTGTTATGCTGGGAGCTATATTCATGGCAACAGACTATGTAACATCGCCTATGGTACCAAAAGCAATGATCATTTACGGTATAGGTATCGGGGTAATTACTGTAATAATAAGGGTTTATGGAGCATATCCCGAAGGTGTTTCATTTGCCATTCTTATCATGAATGCTTTTGTACCCCTTATGAATGCATGGATCAAACCAAAACGTTTCGGAGAGGAGGTGAAAAATGGCTAAGATCGAATCCTCGCTTAAGAACATGATTATGTCGCTTACTTTTATAGCACTTGGTGCTTCAGCGGCACTCGGTTTCGTTTATGAAATAACAAAGCGACCGATAGAATTAACAAAACTCAATAAAAAGATGGAGGCCATAAAAGCTGTGGTTCCTTCCTTTGATAATAACCCCGACCAGGAGATGTTCAAACTTCCAACAGGTGAAGGCGACAGCCTTGAAGTTTTCCCTGCCAAAATAAACAATGAAATTATCGGATACGCAGTCAGAACATCAACACAAAAAGGTTTCAGTGGATACTGGTAGGTTTTAGTCCTGACGGCACTATTATAAATACAAACGTGCTTGAACAGAAAGAAACCCCGGGTCTTGGAACAAAGATGACGGAACCCTTTTTCAAAGACCAGTTTAACGGAAAGAATCCGGCGAATTTCAAACTCAAAGTTAAGAAAGACGGTGGCGAAGTTGATGCCATAACTGCTGCCACAATAACATCAAGAGCGTTCTGTGATGCACTGGAAAGAGCATATAATACTTTAAAGAAAGGAGGTCTGATATGAGTCTGGCTAAACAATTCACCAAGGGATTCTTCAGGGAGAACCCTATCCTCGTCCTGTTGATAGGAATGTGTCCCACACTTGCAACCACCACCTCAGCCATAAACGGACTGGGAATGGGCATTGCGACAACATTTGTACTAACATCTTCCAATGTAGTTATTTCTTTACTGGCAAAATATATTCCCGATAAAGTAAGAATTCCCTCATTCATAGTGGTTATAGCTTCATTTGTAACCATTGTTGACCTTGTTATGCAGGCTTATGTACCAGGTTTGTATGAGACTCTTGGCATTTTCATTCCGCTAATTGTTGTTAACTGTATCGTTCTCGCAAGGGCTGAGGCTTTTGCCAGCAAGAATAAGTTACTTCCCTCCTTTCTCGATGGGCTGGGTATGGGACTTGGATTTACAATGGCGCTAGGAATACTTGGAACCATACGTGAAATACTCGGAAGCGGTTCCGTTTTCGGATACAAGTTCATAAAGGGTGACGGAATACTGGTTTTCATTCTTGCACCCGGTGCATTTATAGCTCTTGGCTATCTTATTGCATTCATAAACAAAGTCAGGAAAGCATAGGAGGAAAAGATCATGGAATATATTATCATTATCATCTCTGCCATCTTTGTAAATAACATCGTGCTTGCGCAGTTTCTTGGAGTTTGTCCTTTTCTAGGTGTATCAAACAAAGTCAGCACTTCATTTGGTATGGCGGGTGCTGTGACTTTCGTTATGGTACTTGCTACCATGGTAACTTATCTGATTTACACATATATTCTGGTAAAACTGGGTATTGCATTTATGCAGACCATTACCTACATCCTTGTAATTGCAGCTCTGGTTCAGATGGTTGAGATAATATTAAAAAAGATAAGTCAGCCCCTTTATCAGGCACTTGGAATATTTCTCCCTCTTATAACAACAAACTGTGCTGTTCTGGGCGTTACTCTTCTTGTTATAAAAAAGAATTACAATCTTCTCGAAGGTGTTGTTTACAGCGCTGCAACAGCTATCGGTTTCGGCCTGGCTCTGGTGATTCTTGCAGGTATAAGAGAGCAGCTTGACCTTCTCAACGTTCCAAAAGGAATGAAGGGAGCCCCCATTTCACTCATTATATCAGGAATACTTGCTCTTGCATTTATGGGTTTTTCGGGGATTGTACGATAAAATCAGCCAGTTCAAGAAAGAATAAGTAAACTCAAACCAATAATGATCATGCCACTAAGCAGGCCGTAAATTGCGGTATGGTGTTTGCCATACCGGTGGGCAGATGGCAGAAGTTCATCAAAAGCTATATATATCATTATGCCTGATACAATGGCATATATGTAACCCAGCAAGGCACTTCCTTTAATAACAGATATCAGGCAAAATCCAAGAAGTGCGCCAATTGGTTCAGAAAAACCTGACATCACTGACCATATC
>JBASIK010000186.1:0-7702 GCA_049654745.1 Bacteroidales bacterium | reverse complement strand
TGTTGAAGTGTTGCCAGATGACCGAGAGATCTATATTTTCCGACATAGAATAATCAAGTGATGGACCAGCAAAATATCCTTTAAGATCAGGAAACAACATTGCTGAAATTCCGGTATTCAGCAAGGGGGTAAATGCCCAGGTGAAACTGCCGAATGCAGTAAATTTAGAGAATGCAAGGTCTTTTGCGGAAAGAGTACCAGAATAGAGTATATTGATATCGTTTAGCGCCACAGGGTTTCCTGAGTACATTAATTCAATCTGCAACACAGAGTTGTCATGAAATATTTTATCAATTCCGGCCGTTGCTAAAAGAGTGCTTTTCTCCCCCTTATTCACAGGATAGAACCATGAGATTTCTCCTCTGAAAGAAGTATTTAAAAGTGTACCCGACCAGCCAGCTCCTGCAACAATATCTGAACTGTTTGAATACCCCCCGAGAAACTGAATATCGTATCCCCATCGGTTGAATCTGATAAGTCCTGCAGCGGTGACCCGATCTTCACTATCAGTTTTTACTGCCAGTTCAATTACTGATGATGAGGAAGTAAAATACTGGAACCTTAGCGCATCACTTCCAGGCCGCTCAACATAGTCGAAATCAAAAAACGAGTATGCATTGAAAATGTCATTTGGATTCCAGACAATTGCCTGCCCCCAGTTTATTCTCTGCCTTCCGGTTGTGATTTCCAGTTTCCCCAGTTTCAGAGCAAACCAGAGCCTGTTGACTGTTGTATTCAGAAAAAACGAATTTTCTTTAATAACGTTCCACGACATATCAAACCATCCGTTATCCCTGCTGGTTATATCAGAATAAAAGTCTCCAGTTCGGGCAAGATCACCCGTAAATAATCTGTTACGAAGCTCAATTCCAAGAATAATGTTGTTGTTAATATAGCCTCTGAAATTAAGCCTGTTGTGAAGGATATTATTATATGACACTGGGCCTGAGAGTGAATCGAACATGGCATTCTGAAGTGTTGTAACATAACCCTTCAAAGTGACAGGCTTCTCTTTTTCCTGACCTGCAATATTATTAACATTAAATGCATTAAATGCAATAATTACTGCAATTATTAACAGTACAGGAGGTTTAATCATTTTGTCAATCGTTTACACTTTGTATTTTTTCATCAGAAAAAACACGACCATCCTCAAGTGTTATTACCCTTCGTGCTTTTTTCACTACTCTTGGATCATGTGTGGAGAAGATAAAGGTTATTTTTTCTTCCCTGTTTAGTTTTTCCATTATTTCGAGAAGGTTGGAGGCAGCTTTTGAGTCGAGGTTTGCTGTTGGTTCATCGGCAAGAATAAATTTGGGTTTGGGAGCTAGTGCCCGGGCAACTGCTACTCTTTGTTGCTGACCACCTGAAAGTTTTGAAGGTCGACTGTTCATTCTTTCCTCAAGTCCAACAGCTTTAAGCAATTCATAAGTTCGTGCATCACGTTCTTTTCTGGGCCATTTTTGCAACGACATAATGAATTCAACATTTTCTCTGGCGGTAAGCACCGGGATAAGATTGTAGGACTGAAAGACAAAACCAATGTTTTTGAGCCTGAAATCGATAAGCTGAGATGGTTTAAGCTTTGCAAGATTTACTCCATCGATTATTATTTCTCCTGAGGTGGGCATATCAAGACCTCCAATCAGGTTTAGAAGAGTGGTTTTTCCTGAGCCTGAAGGCCCCACTATTGCAGCAAATTCGCCTTCCTCAAATTCAAGCGTAACATCTCTGACAGCATGAACAGGAACTTCCGATCCGTCATATATCTTGTTGACATTTTTCAGTTCGAGTATTTTCATATCGTAAATGTTTATTTATTCTGTTCTGAGTGTTTCAACGGGGTTAAGTTTAAGCGCTTTGCGTGCTGGCCAGATTGACGATAGAACTGCTGTAAAAACAACCATTGCTATGACGAAAATGAAAAAATCGAATGTAACAACAGGATAGACATTGGCAGAATAACCTATAGCTTCAAAGCCTTCTCCCCAGCTTGAAAAATGTATTCCTGTCTTTCCTAGAATGGATACAAGAACCCAGCCGGCAAGCATTCCAGCAACAGCCCCTGCTGAAGTCAGGAAAATTGTTTCAAGCATTATCATGCTGAAAATTCTTTTCTTGTTCATTCCTATAGCCATAAGCATTCCAAGCTCCTTAGTTCGCTCGAGAATTGCCATAAGCATTGTATTTATAATGCCAAAGGCTAGTGCCAGCATTATGATGCCTATAAAAATAAAGTAATACATATACATAAAATCATTCATCATAGCTGCATCTGGTGCGAGTTCTTTCCAGGTGTGTACGATATTTTTATCAGAAACTGTTGAAAGTTTGTTTTTTACATTGTCAATATTTTCAGCAGTATGGAGCATAATTGCTATTTCATGCACAAGCGGTGTGTCTGAACCATATAGCTCCGCCAGTTCATTGATGTTCACAAAAGCAGAAGCCTGGTCAAATCCGGTATTTGTTGTCTTGTAAATGCCACATAATCTGAAAGTTCCCTGCACCGGATTTCCGTTGCAATCGGAAAGAGTTATTTGTATTCTGTTTCTTATTCTGTAGTCAAGTGCACTGTCCATAATCAATTTTCCATACATGTCCAGCTCTTTCCGGGACAGTTTTTTTTCGAGCATTGCTTTAAATTCCTTAGGCGATTTGAACCGTATACCTTTAATTGAATCAAGTTTTATGACGATATTGTCAGGCAATCTGGATTCTCTGAATTTTTCTATTAATGGTTCTGTAATAATATATTGTTTGAGCTGAAGTATTTCTGCTGTTTTATCGCTTATGAGTATATATCCGGTCTTATTTATGTCGGGATATTCACCCCCGTTGGGTACGATTTTAGTATAGATTTCTGACACTTCTTTCTCTTTTTGCGGATTTATGCCATAAATGAATAAACCTGTACTTGCCCATGGTGTAGTCGCAATAGCTGTAAGCTTTGTTCTTTCGGTCCATGCTTTTACCTCAGGGTCAGTCTCCAGAACAGAGATTACTTTATTCAGGCTATCAATAGTGCTTAAAATATCTTCATTATCGTAGTATTCTGCGTTATGAATCTGAACATGCGAGACTTCGTTGTGGATTGCATCGTGAATTCTTTGTTCAACCCATCCCTGCATAATTCCGACCAGTAATACTCCTGAGATTATTCCAAGGGTAACAGCGGTGATTACTATCAAACTGCGTGTTTTATTACGCCATATATTTTTCCATGAAATTTCCGGTATCATTTCTGTTTTGTTTTTCAGCTTCTTAAAGCTTCAACTTCTTTTAGTTTGTTAATTTTTCTTAATGGGTACTGAGTTGCAAGTAAAATCATAATTACGACAATTAAAGCCTGAATGTAATAATAAGATCCGAACCATTTCGCAGGCATTACGGCATCCCATCCCATATCTTCCATCATTTTTCCAAGGTCTCCTTTCAGTACAATGGGATTATAGAAGAAGTAAAGAATAAATGGTACAGCAGCTAACATACCTCCTGCTAATCCAAGTAAACCGAGCATTGCCATTTCCATGCTGATTATTCTTTTGAGCCTGGATTTCTGCATGCCAATTGAGATGAGAACGCCAAATTCTTTTTTTCTTTCAGCAACCATCATTATAACGGTGCCGAATATTCCAAAGAAGATAATGAAGTAGAGGACTCCAAGCATTACCATGCCACTCTGACTGTCGCCCTGTATCTGCTGGTAAAGTACGGGATTAAGTTCATACCAGGTTTTTACAGTTGTACCCATACCTTCCATAAGCTTATTTATTCTGTCAAGGGCTTTTTTAATAGTACGTGTTGACCTGTCAGTGAGATTAATGGAAACAGAAGTTATTTTACCCGGAGCGTCAAGAAATTTCTGAGCGGCAGGTATAGTCATCATTATTAACCTGTTATCAAGGTCGGGAGCTGGCATTTTGATAATACCTCTAACTGGGAAAAGACCTGCAGCGGAGGCTCCCTGATATCCCTGACCTATAAGTATTATTGTATCACCAATTTCTGCTTTAAGATATCTGGCAAGCCTGTCAGAAACAAGAATTCCGTTATCATCTTCATTCAGGAATCCATTTTGTACTTCGCAGAATCTTATAATTTCAGGAATATACTTTTCAGTCTCAGTAATTGCCAGTCCGAGTTCAAGTTCAAGGCGGGCACGAGATGAATACGACCGGTCCTTGTTTTCCTGCAATTTTTTAAGAACCGATTCAGGGAAAATGCCACTTTTGGTCATTTCTAAAAGGGCTTCGTCTGTTATCCTGTACCTGACAAGTTTGTTTTCCGGATTTGAAAATGTCTTTTCCCTGGCAGGATCTATACCGAGAATTTCTACACCCTTAGTTTGCGGTCCGTTTGAAGCAAGAGCAAAAAATTCAAGATGTGGGGTAACTGATAAAACATTTTCTACGTTACTTATCAAAAGAAAAAGCGAATCGTTAAAGTCAAAAGAATTGTCAATTTGAGGGTTGTTTTGATATTCAGGGTGCTGTATCTGGAGATGCCCTGTATATGATTCAATGACATTTGAAATCATATGATCATATGTTCCGAGCTGATATGAACGCATAATGATTGCAAAGAAAACCGCAAAAAAGACCGACGAGGCAGTAATAAACGTTCTTCTCCTGTTTCTCCAGAGGTTTCTCCACGCTATTTTGAAATTATCTCTCATTATGTCATTTTTATTATCAGACAGATAGATGACATGGTTTTATTATCTTATTGTTCTCATATTCTGCTGTGAAAAAAAATCTTCGGCAACGGGTATATTGAATTTTATTTCTTTAATTGTAACGATTGTTTTCTTTCCTTGTTCTTCTGAAGGGATAAGTTCTATTCTTGTTGGAATATTTCTGCCATCCATCATTTTTATTTCTGATCCGGTTTCGGTTCTTACCAGCATTCCGTCTTCGTCATATAATTCGGCCTTAAGAAATAGAAAATCCTTTTTGTCAATCCACCTTATTTGTTGACCCCAGATAACTGAAGCATCTTTTTTTGCTGTCATTCTGATTTTGTAACATTCACGGCCATTAATGACTTCTTCGCCTGCAAATTCGTGCTCATAGTCATTCACAACAGAAGATTCTCTCATTATGTCATCATTTGTATAGTCTGAGCCCATCCATCCCTGCGACATCATTGAAGGAGGGAGTTTAATAAGGCGGTTTATTGAAGGATTCCAGTTCCACATTTCATTTTTCCTTTTTAGGAATGACTGCCCTGCATCTCTGGCTGGAGCTGTTATAAGTGTGAGAGCGTAATCCCTCCCGAGTGTCCAGCTTTTGAATTCGATAGTTCTCTGCCATGTTGGCCTAACAATAGTCATAGACATAATGGAATAACTTGACTTTTCACCATTGAATTTTTCATCGGCTTTCCTTACAATTTCTGATGCTGATAAACCCTGAGCGGTGATCTGGGCAGCCGAAATCAACCACAACAAAAATCCTTGCAACAGTAGATATTTCTTCATTATAAATTTATTTATAAAGCTCTATTATTCTGTTTACTGATTTTTCGAAATATTCTTCATCAAATTCAGTTTCATTAAAAGCATAGGTGAGTGCAAATCCTTTAATTGTATAAATAAATATATTCAATTCCATATCAGAATCATATTCCTGACTGGTCTTTTCCTTTTTTCTTTTGAAATAATCAGATAATGTTTTATATATCTGTTTTTCGAAAGCTGTGATAGAATCATCTGACCTGGTGGCCAGTGTTTCTATACTTTCTTGCAATTCTTTAAGCTTTAACCGAACCTCACTATGCATTATCATCTGAAAAAATAATTGAAAGAAGCTTTTTTTATTTTTAAGTGTGCTGTAAATCTGGCGTACGAAATATTCAAATTCCTCTTCGGTGAGGTAACCATCTCGATTTATGTCAAAATACTGGTAAATTTCTTGTATGTAGTAGTAGATTATTTCCTTAAATAAAGCTTCTTTGCTTGGAAAATAGTTGTACATCAGGCCCTTGGAAATGCCTGCATGTTTTGCTATATGGCTGATAGTGGTGGCATGATATCCGTTTTTTGCAAAATGCTCCAGAGCCGATTGCATAATAAGCGCTCTTTTTGCTTCCCGTATCTTCTCAAGTTGTATAGCGGTTCTGGGTGTCATATAGTTAGTAATACAATAATTGTTTTCTGAATTATGTGATGTAAAAAATTTTATGATTGAACGGTCAGTCAAATATAGAAATAAATTTTAAGATGCCAAAGATTTTTAAAATACTTTTTGAATTCTTGAAAGAAAAAAGAGTAAATTTATTGTGTGATATATTAAATTAATAGTAAGATGTTTATAAGGTTATTTCTGATTGCACTTCCGGTTTTCTTTGTGATTGATATGATATGGCTAGTGTTTGTTGCCCGTAATTTTTATAAGGAACAAATAGGTTTCATTATGAAACCTGAAATCAACTGGGTCGCGGCTATTTTATTTTACCTGCTGTTTATAGTTGGCCTTGTAGTATTTGTTATTTCACCAGCTGTTGAGAAACGCACGTGGATCCATGCACTTGGATATGGAGCATTATTCGGGTTAGTAACTTATGCCACATACGACCTGACAAATCTTGCCACTCTTAAAGAGTGGCCTCTGAAGGTTACTATCATAGATTTAATTTGGGGGGCATTACTGGCATCTATTGTTTCTGTCGTAACTTATTTTATTGCCATTAAAATTTTTCACTGACCCCGGGTATTAAGTTTGTGTCAAAGTTCATTCTTGCCAACTTAAAATTAAACCTGACAAAAAGGACTGAAACACCGACCTTTCAAACCTGTAATATTTTTAAGTAAGAATTTTTGTTTTTTAAATAGTAAAGTAATGAAATGGACATTTATATTTTCTTACTGTTTTATCATTATTGCCTGTAATCTTGTAATAATGCATATGACAATATTTCAGAAATGCTGAAAGCTCAGGGTATATAAAGCAGATTTTTGGGCAGCGTATTAGTTGCAAGATATTGAAAAGTAGTATTTAGAAAGAGTTATGGTTATTCTGATAAAGAAAAGAAATCAGGACTCAATGACAGCAGCCTGGATAATCTTTGGTTCTGTCGCATAGACTATGACTGCCATTGACGTTTTTAGCCTTCACGAAGAAGAAAAACTATCTGAATGTTTAAGATAGAATTGAAAAAATATTCCCAATTTTTTTAATGAAAATACTGATGGTTTAACTATACTAATTCTGTTTAATCAAACTTTTGTAAATTGTGTGTTTATAATCAGGTTAAATATTATGGTTATGAAGTTCTTCATATTTTTATTTTGCACGCTATTACTTGTCACAGGTATCTCGGGTCAAAACCCGGTCACACCTGGCTACAGAGGGATATGGTTCACTCTCGGGCAGTTTTATGAGTATGGTGATAAATATTCAGGTGGTCTCGGTACTTATACTGCAAATCATATTCCGGTTGCAATTTATTCTCCACAAGCAGGAAAAACGTACTTTACATATGGAGGAACCACAAAGGCTGATGAAAGACATCTTTTGATAATGGTCTCATATTATGATCACATGAGTAAAACTGTTCCCATGCCTGTAATTGTTTACGATAAAAAGGGTGTGAATGATCCACACGATAATGCGGCTATATCTATTGATGAAAAAGGCTACATATGGGTTTTTGTCAGTGGGAGGAGCCGGACAAGGCCCGGGCTAATTTTCAGAAGTCA
>JBASIK010000185.1:0-1716 GCA_049654745.1 Bacteroidales bacterium | reverse complement strand
ATGCTTGTTCCAATTCCGGAATTTAAGGATTTAAGGGAATACAACAAAGAACTCCTTTTAAAATGCGATAAAGATATGAATAGGATGCATTACAAGGGATATGGAATGATCAAAGATTTATTCCTCGAAGATAAGCAGGAATTCTTCAAGCTTCCGAAAGTTTCTTTTGAAGTATATTTACACGAATTCGCTAAAGCCGATAACTATGGAAAAATTAAATTTGATGGCAGAGTTTATTCGACTTCTCCTAATATGGCCAGGCAACAGGTTATTGTTAAAGCTGGCGCTTTTGATGTAGAAATACTTGATGAGGACTGTAATCATATTATCAAACACAGACGGCTTTACGGAGAGGAAAAGGAGTCAATGAACTGGATTCCCTATCTTGAACTGATGAGTAAAAGGCCTACCGCATTAAAATATACAGGACTATACAATCAACTGCCTCAAATCCTTAAGGATTATCTGGACAAGAGCGATTATGAAGGAAAAAAGCGGGCTTTAAAGCTGTTTGCAAAAATGACAGCATCTACAGGTATTAACTCGGCAATAGAAGCATTTGAAGAAGGGCTGAAATTGGGTGTCAGTGATGCTGATAGCATTTGGGCGACATATTGTCGCTTAACATCCGGAACTTTACCGGAACCAGAGGTGTCCTTGCCCGATACAGTTCCGGAACTTAAGAAATATTCACCTGACATCAAGATATATGATCAATTAATTGTTCCCGGAGGGCTGCAGCTATGAATTCTGATATATTGATTAAGCGGTATTGCAAAGAACTCCGGTTTGGAATGAATATCTACAATAACTATTCAAAGATTAATGCATCTGATCATGCTGATTTTCTGGCACAGCTTTTAAAGATGGAAATAGAGCATCGAGAACTTGTCAGGAAAAACAGGAATCTGAAATCTGCAGGTTTTGATGTCATTAAAACCTTTGAAAACTATGAATTCAGGGACATTCAGATACCAAATACTATCGGTATTGAAGAATTAAAGTCCGGAGCTTTTATTGATAAGCTTGAAAACCTAATACTTTACGGACCTGTAGGGACAGGTAAAAGCCATATGGCCACAGCAATTGGAGTTGCAGCCTGTTCCAGAGGAAAGAAGGTTAAATTTTATCGAACAGCAGCGTTAGTGAATCTTTTAAGCGAAGCAAAGGTCAAAGGAGAATTGCAGCGATTTATGAAACAGTTGAGGAAAACAGATCTGTTGATCTGCGACGAATGGGGATATATTCCTTTTGAAAAAGATGGCTCACAGCTTTTATTTCAAGTAATTTCAGAATGTTATGAGAAAAGGAGCGTGATAATTACAACAAACTTGGAATTTAGTAAATGGAACGGCATTTTCTATGATGAAAAACTGACAAGTGCGATTATTGATAGGTTGGTTCACCACAGCCACTTGTTGATTTTTCAAGGACAAAGTTACAGACTAACACACTCAACCATGAAATCCCATTAATGGGATTGGGGTGCTCGGAAAATTAAGTTCCGCACTGCTCGAATTTATACTTGCCAAAAACATTATAATGCTTTTCAACATAATCTCTGATTTTATTAACAATTGATATTTGAATATGATTTGCATCATTGTCTTTTTCCTGAACAACATCGGAACAAAGCGAATAAAGATATTTCATTATTTCATCCAAAGTCTCACATGTTTGTATCTTCGAAAACAATTCTTTTATACTGTATTCTCC
>JBASIK010000184.1:0-7569 GCA_049654745.1 Bacteroidales bacterium | reverse complement strand
GCCATAATGGTTATCACAGGGCAAATTTTCCCCGAGAAGGTAGTAAAGGAAACACTCCAGTTTTCTGCTGGCAACTATTTTAGGGTCAAGAAGTTTCAAGGTTCCTGAAGCCGCATTTCTCGGATTGGCAAAAAGCGGTAGTCCTTCAGCTGCGCGCTCTTTGTTAAGTTCATTAAATACTGGCCGTGACATCAGGATTTCCCCCCTGATGATAAATTCCTCAGGATAATCTCCTGCCGGTAATTCATGCGGAATTGATTTTATTGTAAGTACATTCTGGGTCACATCATCGCCTGAATATCCATCTCCTCTCGTAAGTGCACGCTCAAGTTTTCCCTTTACATAAGTAAGACTGATAGATGCCCCGTCAAATTTCAGCTCACATACGTATTCAACATCTTTTCCTGCAACTTTTATAACCCTGTTATGAAAATCCATAACTTCCTCTGCTGAATAAGTGTTGCTGAGCGATAACATCGGGTATTTATGCCGGTACTGTATAAACTCTTTTGTCAGATCACTGCCAACTCTCCTTGTTGGTGAATCTTCAGTTATCAGTTCCGGAAACATCTTTTCAAGAGTTTCCAGCTCATTCATCAGTAAATCATATTCAAAATCAGAAATTATAGGATCGTTCAATACATAGTACCGTCTGTTATGTTCATTTATTTCCTTTCTAAGTTCTTCAATACGTTTCTTTGCTTCACTCAGCTTCATAATTTCAGGTAAGAGTATTTTAATAAATTAAACCTAATTCCATATTCCATCTATCTTTTTGCCGCACGATGGACATTTGCCATCAGTTATTTTGTTGAAATCTATCCGGTATCCAGTCCTTTTAATTACAGTAGTGTTGCACGCAGGACATCTGGTATCAGCCATTTCGTTCCCCGGTACGTTGCCAATATAAATATATTGCATCCCTTCTTCAGCAGCTATTTTTGCGGCCTGATTCAGAATGTTCAGCGGAGTAGGAGGTAACTGTTCGAGCTTGTAAACCGGATAAAACCTGCTGAAGTGTAGTGGTGTTGAAGCAAAACCATTCTTGTAAAGCCAGCGGCACATATTTCTTATTTCTTCAGGCTTGTCAGTCCAGGTTGGAACAATAAGGTTTGTAATTTCAAGCCATACACCATTGTCCCGGTATATTTTAAGCGATTCAAGAACGGGCTGAAGTTTGCCACCCGATAACCTTAGATATGTGCTTTCACTGAAAGATTTAAGATCAATATTCGCAGCATCCAGCACTCCGCAGAGTTTTTCAAGAGGTTCTCTGTTTATGTAACCATTCGACTTGAAAACATTTTTAATACCTGCCGCTTTTGCCAGTACAGCTGTATCGTACGAATATTCATAAAAGGAAACCGGTTCGGAATAGGTGTAAGCAATAGACTTGCATTTCAGATTCAGACACTCCTCAACAACCTTTTCAGGTGGTAACGAATAGTTCCTTGTCTTATCAGGACTGGTCTGGGATATAGACCAGTTCTGACAGTTTAAGCATGCAAGGTTGCAACCAGCTGTTGCAATGGAATATGCCCTTGTACCAGGGAAAAAGTGATAAAATGGTTTTTTCTCGATAGGGTCAATATTTACCGAACATGGATTTCCGTAAGCCATCGTATAAAGTTTCGATTTGATGACTTTCCGATTATTGCATTTGCTTACTTCCCCTTCCTTCAACTCACATTCATTTGGACATATCCTGCACATTATACCTCTTGGTGTTTCTTCCTGATACATTGCCAGTTTTAATCCGGTTTTCTGTTCAGAATATGGATTTTCTCTGAGCATCTCCGGTGAAAAACAAACAAAACCAGCCGAAACAACTGAGCATCTTTTTAAAAACTCCCGCTTGCTAATTTTCTTCCCTTTCATATTCCCTCCCTGTTTGTTGCTTAATATTTCTGAAACATTAATGTAAATATAAATCCTATGAAGATTAAACCGGATATTATCAGCATTGTATTTAGAGAACCTGCAAGAGGAACTGTAACCCCAGATATTGCTATAAATCCCAGGGCAGAACCTGCCAGATCGGAACTATACACACCTGCAGGTGTTTGATTAGTACTCTCTGTTTCAGTCATGACCTTAAAGATTGAGCCAGTAATAAAAGAAGGTATCAAACTTATTACTAGTAAAATTGCAACTACTGCAGCAGGACTGTTCATTAAAATTATCCTGTTTATTATCATTCCAGTAATTAAATAAAAAGTCAACAGTATTAACATGGAATATTTAACATGTTTTTTCTCCGGGAAAAAAGGTTTTATCCAAGCACCTGCAGAAAGTCCGGCCATTATTACAGCAATTACAAGTCCGGTCAAATGGTAAATATTACCTGCAGATGACTGAATGGACATCAGGATTAAAATTTCAAATCCAGCTAATGATGCTGCAGCAGAGTACATCGGAAAATTCACGGGTTTTATTGTAAATACTGGAAGGAAGAAAAGGATAAGCATAATAACAAATGCAGGAACAATTTTCCCCAGGTCTCGTGTAAGATTATATGACTGAAAGTGAAAACATGCTATAGGATGTTTAATAGTGTTAATTTGTGTATTATAATCAATTATGGAGAGTATCTCATCAGATTTCCTTTTAATTAATTCATCATCCAGATAATCGGAGCTTACATAAATATTTTTTATTTCCCTTTTTTCGAGGAGAGAGCAAATATTTGTACTCAGCTCATTGTCAGACGATATGAAGTATAATTTATTGCCTGCAACAGGGAGGATATTCTTAAATACAGATGCCAGAGTATTATAAATTACCGAATACAATGATGCCGACTGGTAGTTATAGTAATTTTCAGCTGACCCGGGTGTGCATGCAAATATTCCCCCATCGTTAAGTTTATTCTTAACATTTTCAAAAAATTCTTTTGTATAGTACCGGTTAAGAAGAATTGTTGAGGGGGGAGGGAGGATCATAATTACAATATCGAATTTTTCGTGGGTCTTTCTGATAAAGCTGTATGCATCAACATTTTGTATAGCCATTATTTCTTTGCCGGGAAAATTTTCAGTCATAAAGGTTCTTACCAGTTCGGGATCCCTTTCAACGTAATATAATTTTTTTACATTATATTTCAGAATCTCGTTTATACATGAGGATGGATCGCCTGAAATTAGGAGTATTTTTTCAGGGTTATTATGTTGAAGCATCGCATAATGTATGTTCTCCTCCCGTTCAATTTCATCGTTTTTCCATCTGATAATACGGTGATTATAGTATGTTGATTCCTCTGACTCATATATTCCCTTTGTTATGTTACCATACGGGGTGTCGGAAGAAGACTCTACATTTATTCCCTTTAGAAGTATCTGTCTGAAAAACTTGTCTGGACCCTGCCAGATGCTAACAAGTATTAAAATAATACCTGCCGCTATTGAAATTAGTCTGATATTAAAATCAGGTTTGAAATACATCATTATGAGAAACAGCAGGAATATTATTATAGAAATTGCCAGGATCTGATATGTATTTAGGATGCCTGATGTTAGCAGGGTAACAATAAGTCCTGCCGCAATTCCTCCTGTTGTCTCTATTGAAAATGATTTACCACTATTATAAATATAATTTTGTTTTGCGACCGTCAGAACTTTAATAAATGCAAATCCAGAAACGAAGCAGAACGGGAAAAGCACAAGGATGTTAAATATTATGCTTGTAAGAAAGGAAGGTGTTTCACCAGGGTTGATATATAATCTGTGGAAAAGGATCATCATTATAAGAGAGAGAATAGGGCTGATAGCAAAAAGAGTATTTATTTTTTTCAGGTTATTGAATAATGATTTTCCTGCATAATATGAGCCTGCTGCAGAACTTATCAGCCATGATGCGAGAAAGGTCCCTGTTATTAATTCATATCCACCTGAAATGTTAAGTATTTCCCTCATCAGCAATAACTGTACTGAAGAGCTTAGATATCCTATAAAGAACAGATTGGCGGCAAAATGTTTTGAAGTATATGACTGTTTGTAAACAGGAATCTCTTCAGTTAGTGTCTTTTTGTAATTGAACAGGTTTTTGAAATATGTGAGGTGCCATAGTAAATGAATTATCCCTGTAAAAGAGAACGCTATACCTGTTTCAACATGCCATCTGAGCAGGGAGTCAAAGAAATTGTTTTCCCATTTGTATGTTACTTTCAGAGCCAGGATGAGACCTGCTAATGCGGTTGTGATAAATGTTACCGCCAATATTAGATTCCATATTTTCCGGTGGTCGGCAAGGGAGAGAAAACCTGACTTATAAAAGAAATGACATATCAGATACAATACAAAAACTGCAGTCCCTGTACTTATTATATGATACATTATCTGTTATTTCTTTTCTTCAAGCACCAGTGCTTCATAAACGTATAATTCTGCATCTTTCCATCCATCCCATCCAAGACCAGCTTTTTCACGGGAGGTATATCCAAGAAACTCCTCAACTGTCCATTTATTCTCTGTAGCCACCTGCGGAAGCATGGTACCTGATCTGAAGTCTTTTTTGATGTAAATGCCATGTTTTCCGAGTATAATCTCGGAAATGTTGTTAATCCTTTTGAGAGGTCCAAGTACAGATATTTCAATTTCAACTTTTTTGAATTCTTCCTTTGTCAGTGGCATAAAACGGGTGTCGTTGAAAGCCGATGCAATTGCCATCTGGTTTATGACTTCGTAAAGTGGCTCTGACGAAACAAATCTGCCAATACATCCTCTTAGTTTTCCATCAATTCTGAGAGTAACAAAAGCTCCCAGGTTTCTCTTCAGTCCCGGAAGAATCTCTGATGGATTCAATACAAGTCTACGGTGTTCATTAAGCATTGTGGCAATTGAATTTCTGACAATCTTAAACATCTGGTCAATTTCTTCCTGTGTGAACTGCATCTCCTGCGACTGATTACCAGCCGGCTGTTTATTTTTCTGAATCTCTGCAAGGGCTATTGCGTGGTAACCCACAACTTCTTCTTTATTGCCATACTGTGAATCGCCAGAATTACAGTAACTTATTTTTTTGAATACAAGGTTCGGGTCATTGTTCACAAGGTAGAGAAGCATCAACCCCGAAGTCCAGCCACACATACTTGTAGCAAGGTTCGGTATTCTTTTTGATGAGTTTTGTGAGAGAGTCTTTAAAAACAATTCAGGATCTTTTGACACTATCGCATCAGCTGTGGTATTATCCACTTCTTTTGCTTCTTTATATGGTGGGTAGTGGGAGAAATCACTGCTGATAATGAAAAGGTTTTCCTGAGTAAACCATGGTCTTAAAGCTTCGGCAATAGTTTTAATGGTATTTTTGTTATTTGTTCCAATAACTATTGGAACAATCTGCTGAGGGTTCTTGAAATAATATTGGATAAATGGAACTTGAACCTCGAGGCTGTGTTCCTGAGAATGAGCATTTTCCTGATACCTGAAAACGCTATGCTCTTTTCGAAGTTTTTCTGCAATTTCCTTATTTACTGTAATCTTTCCAAGAGGAGTTAAAAAATCTCCCGTGTAATAAACCGAGGCGCCTTCAAATGCCATAATATGGCTTGAGCCGATTAGAAAAATGTTTTTGAATTTACTATCTGCTGGTATTGTCGAAAATGCTGAAGCTGCCGTTTTACCTGAGTAAATATAACCAGCGTGGGGTACAATAATTGCTCTTACCTTTAGTTTTTCTGGATACTTATCGCATGATGCAAACATTTGCTCGAGATCGCGAAGCAAAGTTTCACGGCTTGCCGGATAAAACCTTCCTGCTGCAGCAGGTTGACGATCTCCGGTTCTACTCTGGGAAAACATTTCCATTGTAAATAGTGTTGATATTAATACAATACACAAAAATCGCATATCGCTGCGCGGTTAAATTTGGTATTAAAATTACTAGAAAAAAATGAAAAATCCTTGAGATAAAAAGATTGTTCTAAACTAGAACCATTGACTCTTTTATGATTTCCCCTTTTTCGTCAGTACCGTATATTTTTATTCCTATGCTGATTGTAGCCCCACCAAGGACATCAATTACCGGACTGATTGCATCCTTAATGTCTTCAGTCTCCATATTATCAAATTCTTCCACATTGAAATAGAGATGAATATAGAGTATCTTATCAGGATCATCCACATGACTTAAAACCTTTACAATTTTGGCCAGCCATATCGAAGAGGCTGTGTTAAAATACTCAAGATTAAGCCTTAAATTTGTCACCTGTCTGGGATTCTTTGCATATTCCACTATCCAGTTGTATAGTGGTTCATATAAATCAGTTGCATTTTCAGGTATGGACCTTCCTGACAGGATAAGATTGCCTGTTAATGAGTCAAAATCTACTTCAGGAGTTTTTGAAGTTGGCTCTTTGTAAAGATTTTTTAATTCTTTCATTACCTGGATTATAAAAAAACCGGTAAATTTTTAATTATTACAATCCAAATATAAAGTTATTTTATATAGTCAGATCAAACCTTTATCAAAATAAATAATACAATTGTCAAATATTTTAAGCATTTTACCTAAAATGGGTATAGATTAAGGTTTAAATGGCCCAAACTTATTTTTACTTTCCCTCAAAAGCATAAAAGAATTATATTTACCGCTGAATTTACAAATTTTATGGAATATATTCTCAGGAATAAAATAGCGGAAGCTGTAAGGTCACTCTATAACAAGGATGTTGACTTAAGTCTGATTCAAATTCAGAAAACTAGAAAAGAATTTAATGGAGATTATACTCTTATTGTTTTTCCATTAATACGATGTTCGAAAAATACCCCTGAGAAGACTGCTGAAGATATTGGTAATTTCCTTATTAACAATTTACCGGCTATTTCTGAATTCAATGTAATAAAAGGATTTCTTAATTTGAAGATTTCCGATAAATGGTGGGCTGATTATTTCAAAGATTTCTGTTCCCTGGATGACATCTTTTTACCCTGCAGGGTTGCAAAACCCGAAATTATATTGGTGGAATACTCTTCCCCCAATACCAATAAACCTCTCCATCTGGGGCATATACGTAATAATCTTCTTGGCTATTCTCTTTACAAAATACTGAAATCATGCGGTCATAATGTTATCAAAACTAATATTGTAAATGACCGGGGTATTCATATATGCAAATCAATGCTCGCGTGGCTCAAATGGGGAAACGGTGAAACACCCGAAAGTTCAGGCATGAAAGGCGACCACCTTGTAGGAAAATATTACGTGTTGTTTGAAAATGAATATAAAAAGCAGGTAGAAGCTTTGATGAAACAGGGGATTGAAGAAGAAACAGCAAGGCAAACAGCTCCAATAATCATTGAAGCCAGAGAGATGCTTGTAAAATGGGAAGCCGGCGACACAAAAACCGTTGAGATATGGAAAATGATGAATTCATGGGTCTATCAGGGATTTGATGAGACATATAGAAAATTGGGAGTCGACTTTGATAAAATTTATTATGAATCAGATACTTATAAAGATGGAAAAGAACTTGTTCTGAAAGCTCTTGATAATAAAATATTTTACAAAAAAGAAGATGGCTCTATTTGGGCCGACCTCACTGCCGACGGACTCGATCATAAAGTACTTCTCAGG
>JBASIK010000183.1:0-66928 GCA_049654745.1 Bacteroidales bacterium | reverse complement strand
GGCTCACCCTGCATGCCAGGGTCCTTTTCAATTCCTGCAAATGCCAGAATTGTTGGGGCTATATCTATATTAAGAGCAATTTCCCTGATTCTTTTTCCATTATTTTTGTTCTTTTCCAATGGGTTATATATAAAGAGGGGTATTCTCACAGATTCTTCGTAAGGAAACCATTTACCTGCAAGGCCATGTTCGCCAAGAAAAAATCCGTTGTCACCAGCCATAATAATTATCGTTTTCCTTTCGATACCAAGTTCTTTGAGTTTTTCAACCATATTGCCAACAACATCGTCTACTCCCTGAATAAGCCTGTAATATCCTCTAACACTCTCTATGAACATGGAGTCAGTTTTAAATCTGATTTCCCATCTGCGGCGTGCTTCGTTGTTTTCTCTGAATTTTTCAGGGAAAAGATACCAGTACTTATCATCTCCAGATAGGGGTCGCGGGTAAAACAAATCTCGATAATAATCTTTATATCTTTGATTATAAATAAATTGACGTAGGTCGTTATCCTGAACATGGGGCGCTTTGAAACTGACTGAAAGGCAAAAAGGTCCACTTTTCCCAAATTTGTCAAGAAATTCTTTTATTCTTCCATCAATTAAATCAGTATAATGAATCATCTTGCCTGTTGGATCAAAATTCTCATAATTGGGTTGAATCAGTTTTTCACAATTCCAATAATCGTATTCATTTGCAGGATGTTTTTTCAGACCAACTCCGTATTTACCTATGAAACCTATTTTATATCCTGCTTTTTTCTTAAGAATAAGGGGATAAGTCTTGAATAAAGCACTGTCAGTGAAATCAGTCTGGAAGTCGTTGATTTTATGTCTTGAGGCATACTGGCCAGTAAGAATACTTGCCCGGCTTGCACAGGAAATCGAAGTTGTAACGAAAGCATTATTAAATATTATTCCTTTTTCTGCCAGCCTGTCGATGTTGGGTGTTTTGATATAATTGTTACCAGTATAGCCAAGAGCATCCCACCGATGGTCGTCTGTAAGAAGAAAAATAACATTTGGTTTTTCAACACCTCGGTTGCATGAAAGTAACCCCGGAAGAAATATAAATGGTAATATTTTCGATGTTTTCATTTTCATCAGGCGGCTCAGATTTTTTCTACAATTCAGCAATTATTTTTAAAAATTTGTCAGATAAAAATGACATAATTTTCTATTTTTCAGCTATTGCGAGATGTTGTATAGTAAATAAATCCTTTCATTGAGTTTTTTACCTCGGAATCTGGATAATAGTCAAGAATTGCCAGAGCTTTATCACGGTACTGGTTCATTTTGGTTTCAGCATATTCAATTCCACCGTTATCTTCGACGTATTTAATTACCTGGTTTATCTCATCCCTGCTTTTTTTCTTTTTCTTAACGATATTGATCATGTGTTTCTTTTCATTAACCGGTGATTTTTCCAGAGCATAAATCAGGGGTAGAGTTATTTTGCGTTCCTTGATATCATTTCCTGGAGCTTTTCCTGTTAATCCATTTCTTTCATAATCGAGTATGTCATCCCGGATCTGGAAAGCTATTCCAATGTTTTCACCGAGTTCTTTCATCATCTGGACAATATCGGGATCCTTTGTAACAGATATAGTGCCGCAGGCAGTGCAGGCTGCAATGAGTGCGGCTGTTTTTGAACTGATAATTTTGAAATAATCATCCTCTTTTATGTTCAGTTTTCTTGCTTTCTGGAGTTGAAGCAGTTCTCCCTGGGCCATTGATTTAACAGCTTCGGAAACAATTTCCAGCATGTCATAGCGGTTATTCTCGATACTCACAAGAAGTCCTGTCGCCAGCATATAGTCACCCACGAGAACAGCAATTTTTGAATTCCATAATGCATTTACCGACAATGCACCCCTTCTTTCCATTGCATCATCTACAACATCATCATGTACAAGGGATGCCGTGTGAAGCAGTTCAATCAGTGTTGCAGCAACATATGCAGATTCATTTATCTCCCCGTTAAGCCGTGCAGAGAGGAATACAAGAAGTGGCCTCATCTGCTTGCCTTTTCTTCTGAAAATGTAATTCAGTATTATTTTCAGCAATGGCACTTCGCTTTTAAAGGACCTGTTGAAAAACCGTTCAAATTCAGCCATCTCTTTTTCTACAGGTCGTCTAATTTCTGAAAGCGCAGACATAGATAAAAAACAATGAATAAATGATTATTAATTTTCAAACTTACGAAAAATAAATGGCAGAATGTCATTTACTTTGTAATATTTCTTATCGACGCAAGGAAATTATGAAGGAAAGAAATTTACAGAAATCAGCTAATGTTTTTGAACATTTTTTTCTGGAAAATAATAATTGAAAAGACTCCACAGGTTATTGCAGCATCAGAGATATTGAATACAGGCCTGAAAAATATAAATTGCTGACCCGGCTTTATTGGCGACCAGTCGGGCCATGTAGTATTTATTACAGGAAAATAGAACATATCAACGACCTTACCAAGAAGCAATGATGAATATCCACCTTCTGGAGGGAACAATACTGCAACTTTATCATAAGTACTTTCACTAAAGATAATGCCGTAAAAGGCGCTGTCGATGAAATTGCCGGAAGCGCCTGCCACTATTGCACTTACTGCCATAATCAGGCTCCAGTTTGCATTTTTTTTGATAAGTATTGAAAGGTACCAGCTTATTCCAGCAATAGCTATAATTCTGAAGATGCTAAGTAAAATTTTACCCCCTTTGCCCCCGAGCTCCATGCCGAATGCCATACCATTATTTTCGATAAAATGCAGCATTCCATATCTGCCAAAAATTGGTATTTCCTGGCCTATTGTCATATGTGTTTTGACCCATATTTTTAGCGCCTGATCAACCAACAGGATGAGGAGGATAAACAGAATAGCTTTATGACCCGTCGATAGTTTCATTCTGAAACTGGAAAATAAATTCATGGCGCAAAATAAGCAAAAAAAGAATTTATTAAAGAAAATATTATCTTTCTACTTTGAATTAATAATTTGAAGAAGTATGACTTCAAAAGAAATTATTCTTGCAGCCCTTGACCATAAAGAAACAGGAAGAATACCTGTAGATTTCGGAAGTACCAGCGTAACAGGTATTCATGTCAGGGCAGTGGAAAACCTCAGAAATTATTACGGACTTGAAAAGAAACCGGTAAAGGTAATTGAGCCTTTTCAAATGCTGGGGGAGATTGATGAAGATCTTGCAGAGATATTGGGGACGGATGTTATCGGACTAACATCACGAAAAAACATGTTTGGAATTCCACAGGATGAAGGGTGGAAAGAATTCAGAACATTCTGGGGACAGGTTGTATTATTGCCAGAGAAGTTTAATACAACATTTGATGAAGATGGTGCTTTGCTGATTTATCCGGAAGGAGATACTTCTGTGCCTCCATGTGCAAAAATGCCAAAAGCAGGGTATTTTTTTGATGCTATTATCCGTCAGGAACCAATAGATGAGAATAATCTCAATGTTGAGGATAACCTTGAGGAATTTAGCCTGATACAGGAAGAAGATATTGCATGGTGGAAAAAACAATTTGACCTTGCCAGAAAAAGCAATAAAGCAGTAGTTGCAAATTTTGGTGGAACTGCAATTGGAGATATTGCACTTGTTCCCGGGCTGAATCTCAAATGCCCAAAAGGTATAAGAGATGTAGCAGAATGGTATATTTCTACTGTTGCCAGGCAGGATTATCTGCATAAGATTTTTGAAAAACAGACGGATATAGCTTTGCAAAATCTTTCGAAGCTGCAAAAAGCGGGAGGCGATGCTGTTGATGTTGTATTTATCTGCGGCACTGATTTTGGAACTCAGACTTCAACATTTTGCAGCGGTGAGGTTTTCGATAGACTATATGCTCCCTATTACAAAAAGATGAATGACTGGATACACAGCAACACAAGATGGAAGACTTTCAAACATTCATGTGGTGCAGTTGAACCCTTTATAAGGAAATTTATTGAATGCGGGTTCGATATACTTAATCCGGTCCAGATTAATGCAGCAGGTATGAATCCAGTTCAGCTGAAAAAGAAATACGGAAAAGATATTGTATTCTGGGGTGGCGGTGTTGATACCCAGAAGGTTCTTGCTTTCGGAACACCTCAGGAAGTACGCAGACAGGTAATAGAAAACTGTAGAATTTTTGGAGAGGGAGGAGGTTTTGTTTTTAATACAGTACACAATATACAGGCCAATGTTCCGGTTGAGAACATTGTTTCGATGGTGGAAACCCTTAAAGAGCTTAACAGTTAACTACCTGCTCGGGCACTCAGTATCGTTATAGTTACTATCCCAGCAATGCCAGAGGTCGTCACCGAAATAGTCGGGAGCTTTTATCCTGCCGTGATGTCCAGTAGTACTCCATTTAATTTGTACATCAATAAATTTCAGCATTGAGGTGGATTCATAGTAATGAACATTATAGTAGGCATTTAAATCACCTGTGGTAAGGCCGTACTCAATATAGCTGTCTTTCATTGCGCTCCCGGTTTTTATATAAGTATATTTTACTGAATTGACCTCAGTGCCTGTTATTTTCCAGTCGATCTGCAGAACAGGAACCTGTTCCTGCCAATTATGGTACAATACCCACTGCCCGCTTTTACCATCAGGTGCAGAAGTGCCTTCAAACCAAAGGAATTCAGCAAAACCTCCTGCTCCTTCACGTGAAATATACATCTCCCATTTGACTCCTGTTGAAGAAATCTGTCCGGTTAATCTTGCGGTATATTTTACGGATAGAACATCAACACTATATTTCCATTGCCACTTTTTGTTATCCAGGTAGCTGGGCTTCGTTTCAAGGGCTTTTTTAAATGCCGCTACCGGAACCGCCAGATTGACGAAAAGAAGAGTATTCCAGACTCCTGCTACGGTTGCCGCTATGCTCCAGTTGAGATTGGGAACTGCAACAGTACTTTTAGGTAAATCAAACTGCTGGAAAGATTTTGTCTCTGTTGAGAAATTGCTGAAATCAATAGCCATGGTCTCAAAAGGAGGAATTACTGGTGGATTTCCCTTCTTCTCACAACTCTGGAAAACGGGAACCAGAACCAGAACCAGAAAAGCAACAAATAACTTTTTCATTTTCCAATTCATTTTTATTATAAAACGGTGATTCCAAATAAAATATTGCAAAAACACTCAAAAAAGTATTGCCAAATAATTATTTGATATTCAATTTAATAATATAGTCAAAGTATAAAAAGTTGTCTAATTTTTTCTGCTTGTTTTGAACAAACTTAAGTATTGTTTTGTTATTATCTGTGAATTATTTAAATTGTAGATGTAAAATTACAATAAATAAAAATAATGAACAGAAGAAAATTTTTTAAATCAGCCGGAGCAGGTGCCTCTTTGTTTCTTCTTACAGGGAATGCGCTTTTAACCGGCAAAGAAATAATTAAATCTGAAACTATGGAACAGATGAGTACAAGTAAAATTTTATTTCCGGCATTACCTTATGCCTATGATGCACTCGAACCCTGGATTGATGCCCGTACAATGGAAATACATTATGATAAACATCACAGGGCTTATTACAACAACTTTGTTGCCGCAATCAAAGGGACAGAATCTGAAAATCTCACGGCGGAAGAGATTCTGAAAAATGTATCACGATATCCTGTTGCGGTAAGGAACCAGGGTGGCGGATATTTTAATCATGTTCTTTTCTGGGAGAATATGGCAAAAGGATTATCCACACCATCATCCGAAATGGTTAAAGCATTAGAATCAGCTTTTGGATCTTACGACAGGTTCAAAGAACTATTCAGTAATGCTGCAAAAACACACTTTGGAAGTGGATGGGCATGGCTTTATCTTACAACCGACAAAAAACTGGCTGTGGGGAGCACTCCAAATCAGGATAGTCCTGTAATGGATGTTTCGACAATAAAAGGAACGCCGCTTTTAACAATAGATGTCTGGGAACATGCCTATTATCTCAAATACCAGAACAGACGTGCTGAATATGTCGACAATTTCTGGAATGTTGTTAACTGGCAGGAAGTTGAAAAGCGTTATAGAAAAGCTTTAACGCTTTAATGAGAGTTTTTACCTGTTGTGCTGATAAAAATATCAGGTTTTTAAGAGGCTTTCTAAAAAGCCTCTTTTTTGTTTTAACTCCTGAGTCCCCTGAGAAAGGACATATTGATATACAATATTTTATCTTTATTTATAAATATATCTTTTTATTTTCTGGGTGGCTGTTTTTTCGAATGGTAAAGGCTGATATACAACTTTGCTTATTCGGCTGAATTTATTGACTTTTGAATTGACATATTCCTGAATCTCCCTGAGAATTTCTTCCTTTTTTTCTTCAAACCGCCTTGAAGCTTCATTTTTCATAATGTTGTATTTCTTTTCAATCTCCTCAATGTTAAGGTGGACAAGGGCAACGAGTTTGCCCTTTTGTTCGATTACAATAGATTCTACAACATGTCTGAAGCTGTTAATCAGTGATTCGATCTCCTCAGGATAGATATTTTCTCCGCTTGCTCCTACAATTACATTTTTTGCCCTTCCTTTAATGTATAGATTATTCCTTTTATCAAACACACCAAGATCTCCTGTCTTAAACCACCCATCTGAAGTAATAACTTCTGCTGTTAGTTCCGGATCTTTAAAGTAGCCAATCATTACATTTGGGCCCTTTGCCCATATTTCACCTTCTCCTGTTACTGGATCAGGATTGTGAATTTTAAGTTCAACTCCTTCAATAGAAGGACCTGTTGATTCATAAACAGAATTCGCAGGGCCGGCACCAGCTAGAAGAGGCGATGTTTCAGTAAGTCCATATCCAATTGCATATGGAAAAGATGCTTCTATGAGAAATTTTTCAACGGTGCTGTTAAGCTTGGCTCCACCTATTCCGTAAAACCTGAGCTCTCCTCCGAATGTTTTCATTAATTTCTTGCCTGCCAAACGGTTGAGAAGTTTTCGAATAGGAGGTATTTTGTAAATAGAGCGGATCATTATGTTTTTACGAAGAGATGGCAATATTTTATTGAAATATATCTTTTCGATAATAAGTGGAACTGTCAACATGGCTGTTGGTCTGACCTTGCCAAGTGCAGGAAGAAGTACTGCCGGGGTTGGTGGCTTTCTAAGGTAATAAACACAGGCCCCCCTGAGCATTGGAAGAATGAGGCCGAGGGTGTTTTCGTATGTGTGCGACAGTGGAAGTACCGAAAGGAACCTGTCGTTTTCGTCAAGATAATGGATTTTGCTACCCGCAATGGCATTAAATGTTATGTTACCATGCGAAAGCATTACTCCTTTAGACTTTCCGGTTGTTCCGGATGTATAAATTATTGAGGCAAGGTCCTCACAATTGACGGAATATTTTTCGGATGGCCTTGAATTTTCTGAGTAAGCGACAAATTCTCCTGAAGTTTTGACTGGTAAAAAATTTTCCATCAATACAACTGTCTTCAGTTGATTACCATCCAGGTGTTCAATCTTTGACAAAAGTGAAGATGATATTATTAAAAGTTTAGATTCAGAATGATTTATCACATTCTGAATTTCTGATTTTGAAAAATCGGGTAATATAGGAACTGCTACGGCGCCTTTAAAGGTGACCGCATAAAATGAAATACCCCAGTTGGGCATATTTGTTCCAAGAATAGCAACTCTGTCACCTTTTTTGATATTATTCTTTTCGAGAAAATTAATAAGTGAGTTGATTTTCTGATCTACTTCTTTGTATGTCAATGGCTTTTCGTCTATGAAAGATAAAGCGTTTCTGTCGCCATTTTTTTTCAAAGTTTCTGAGAACAAAGAAGGAATTGTGGTGGGAATGATAAAAGAATTCATTAAACTATTTAAAATTGCAAAGATAAGTTTTTATTTTTAATTACCTTGAAGTATAAGGAAAATATTTATGTGAAGCACATGAAAAAGCGTCAAAATCATTTTCTTTCCTTTCAACCAGAATAGTTATTTTTGTAAGTGTAATTCAATATTAATACCTATGCCTGTAATCAGGATAACACGCGAATTCACTATCGAAATGGCTCATGTACTTGAATTTCATTATGGACAATGCAAAAATGTTCATGGACATTCATACAGGCTGTTTGTAACTGTGGCAGGAACTCCTTTGAATGAACCGGGAAGTCCAGGAGACGGAATGATAATGGATTTTGCTGAATTGAAAAAAATAGTGGAAGAAAAAGTTATAAATATTTTCGACCATTCACTTGTAGTCAGTAAAAGCTTTGAAAAGAGGTACAACAATATACGGGGGATATTTACCAACCTTGTAGTACTGGATTATCAACCCACATGCGAAAATCTGGTTATTGATTTTGCAGAAAGGATTAAATCTGGTCTGCCCGACGGAATTTATCTTCATTCATTGAAGCTTTATGAAACGTCAAAATCTTATGCTGAGTGGTACTCTTCTGATAATTAATATTACCTGTTTATGTCGGAATCCGGTGAAAAGAAACTATTCCTGCTTGATGCTTATGCATTAATATTCAGATCTTATTACGCATTTATCAAAAATCCGCGGATAACTTCAAAAGGCCTCAATACGTCTGCAATTTTTGGATTTCTTCTGACCCTCGAGGAAGTTTTACAGAAACAGAAGCCAACGCATATTGCAGTAGTTTTTGACAGTTCTGAGCCAACATTCCGCCACAAAATGTACAGCGAGTACAAAGCTACGAGGGAAGAGACACCTGAGGATATTAAGAAAGCGGTTCCATATATTAAACAGCTTGTTGAAGCATATAGAATTCCCATTCTCGAATGTCCGGGTTTCGAGGCGGATGATATTATAGGCACACTGGCAAACAAAGCGGCCCGAGAAGGCTTTGTAACTTATATGATGACGCCTGATAAAGATTTCGCCCAGCTTGTCTCCGAAAGAATTTTTATGTACAAACCTTCGAGAGCAGGAAATGAATCGGTTATATGGGGTATTGAAGATGTGAAAAGGGAATTCAATGTTAAATCCCCTGAACAGGTCATTGATATTCTGGGACTTATGGGGGATACTTCAGATAATATTCCTGGTGCTCCGGGTGTGGGGCCCAAAACTGCAATGAAACTTATTTCAGAATTTGGAAGTATTGAGGAATTGCTAAAAAATACTGATAAGTTGCAGGGCAGGATAAAGGAAATACTTGAAAAACATAAGGAACAGGTACTGTTGTCGAAAAAGCTGGTAACAATAAATACAAATACCCCTGTTGAATTTGATGAAGAGAGCCTTAAGCTGGAACCGCCTGATAAAGAAAAACTCAAAATATTGTTCGATGAGCTTGAATTCAGGCAAACGGCTTCAAGAATTCTTTCAGAGTCAACTGAAAATAAAGATACTTTAGTAGTTGAACAGGAGACGAAAACGTCTCCTGAAACAATCCAGGGAACACTTTTCGGAGAAACTGCTGTTTCAGAAACCAAACTTAATATTGAAGTTGTACCACATTCTTACAATCTTATTCAGACTCGGGAGGATCTGAAGAAACTGGCAGAAGAACTTAGCAAACTTGAGGAATTCTGTTTTGATACAGAAACTACAAGTATTAACGCACTTGAATCTGAACTTGTTGCTATTGCATTTTCATGGATTAAGGGCAAAGGTTATCTTGTATATTTCCCTGAAAATGAGAATGAAATAAAAGAAATGCTTTCTATTCTGAAACCCGTGTTCGAGAATGACAGGATACGTAAAATAGGTCAGAATATTAAATTTGATATCCAGGTTCTCGCAAATTATGGAATAGAAGTCAGGGGCGCACTTTTCGACACAATGATTGCTCATTATCTCCTTGAGCCTGACATGAGACACAACATGGACTATCTGGCTGAAACATATCTTTCTTACAGACCTGTCTCAATTGAAAGCTTAATAGGTGAAAAGGGGCGAAATCAGAAAACCATGCGTTCAGTACCGGTTGAGAAAATAGTTGAATATTCTGTTGAGGATGCCGATATAACATTTCAGTTAAAAGAGTTGTTTGAGCCAAAAATTATCAAAGAGGGCATGAAGGAACTGGCAGAAAATATTGAGATGCCCCTGATCAGGGTTCTTGCGTGTATGGAGAGAGCCGGCGTTAAACTTGATGAAGAAAACCTGAAATCAATTGCTGTAGGTTTGAGGGAAGATATTATCAGACTGGAAGAGGAGATTTATGCACTGGCAGGTGAGGAGTTTAACATTTCTTCTCCCCGGCAGCTGGGAAATATCCTCTTTATTAAGCTAAAACTTGATGATAAAGCAAAACTTACCAAAACAAAGCAGTTTATTACAAATGAAGAAATCCTCCAGAAGCTTGTGAACAGACATCCTGTTGTAGGTAAAGTACTGGAATATAGAGGATTGAAAAAATTACTTACAACTTATGTTGAAACACTGCCATTGCTAATTAACAAGAAGACGGGGCGGATACATACATCGTTTAATCAGGCGGTTGCAGCTACAGGCAGGCTAAGTTCAAACAATCCGAATCTCCAAAATATTCCAGTCAGGGATGAAAGAGGACGGGAAATAAGAAAAGCTTTTGTACCTGATGAAGGTTATATTTTCCTGTCTGCAGATTATTCCCAGATTGAATTGCGATTGATGGCACATCTGAGTGGTGATAAAAATATGATTGAGGATTTTATATCGGGGCACGATATTCATACTGCTACTGCTGCGAAGATTTTTGGTGTCAGTTTTGATGAAGTAACAAGGGAAATGCGAAGCAGGGCAAAGACAGCTAATTTCGGAATTATATATGGAATTTCATCGTTTGGACTTTCTGAGAGGCTAAATATAGGGCGCAAAGAGGCAAAGGAACTTATTGACGGATATTTTGCATCATATCCTGGTGTAAAGCAATATATGGAAGAAAGCATAAAGCAGGCCAGGGAAAAGGGGTATGTAACGACAATGTTCGGAAGGAGAAGATATGTAAGGGATATTAATTCACGCAACCAGGTGGTAAGGGGAAATGCTGAACGTAATGCTATTAATGCTCCAATTCAGGGTTCAGCGGCAGATATTATCAAAATTGCCATGATAAGGATTTTTAACCAGATTCGCAATAAAGGCTTAAAGTCGAGGATGATACTTCAGGTACATGATGAACTGATTCTGGAGGTTGCCCATGATGAGCTTGAGCTGGTAAAAGAAATTGTTATCAGTGAAATGACCGGAGCAGCTTCATTGAAAGTGCCTTTGAAAGTTGACTGGGGTACAGGGTCAAACTGGCTTGAAGCACACCCCTGAGCAAAATTATCTCACTGGCTTTCCTTCGAGAATTGACCTGTATAGTGATTTATTATTGAGAACTTCTATGGCTTTATGTACTTGCTCATCATATTTTATTGACCATGCTATTGCCCCTTCCTCATAAAAATACCTGCTTATTATTTCATCGCATAGGAGTTCTGAAATCTCTTCCTTGAAACTCTGGAGATCTCTTCTGAGATTGTGAGTAATTTCTTTCTGGAGGGTATTGAAAAGTTCTTTGTTGGGTTCGAAGTATTTTTCTTTCTTTGCATTTTCAACCAGTTCAGAGAATGATTTTTCAGTAAATGTCTGATAGTTGAATCCTCTTTCATCAAGGAACTTTATAAAATCCTCATATTCGTTATCGGTTATTTTCACATCTTCAATGCTTTTTATTTCAGGATGTGACCAGTAATATTTTGTAGCATAATCGAAAATCAGGTTACGGGTATACAATTCAGTTGCGAGCTGACTGAGGTTTTCGGGTACAACTTCGATGTCGGGAGTAATTCCGCCTCCATCTTTTACCGGCCGGCCATTACGTGTTTTGAAAGTTTTTATGAGTGAATCGGGGATATATCCTACACTACCATCTTCATTACGGTGTGTAAAATCTATAGCCTGAATACAACGTCCGCTGGGTATATAGTATTTTGCCGTTGTAACTTTTAACTGTGCATTAAAGCTAAGCGGACGTGTGATCTGCACAAGACCTTTTCCGTAGGATCTTTGACCGACAACGACACCTCGGTCGAGATCCTGAATGGCACCGGCTACGATTTCCGAAGCTGATGCTGTCATCCTGTTTATAAGCACAACCAGAGGAATTCTGTCATCAACAGGCTGATTTTTTGTTTTGTACGAGGCATCAAATTGTTTTACTTTGCCTTTTGTGCTCACAACCTCAGTTCCGGGACCAACAAAAAGGTTGACAATATCGACTGCCTCCAGCATTATCCCGCCGGGATTAGACCTCAGATCTAGAATAATACCATCAGGGTTGTTCTTTTTAAGTTCAATAAGAGCCTTTTTAACATCTTCGTAACAGTTCTGGGTGAAATTTGTAAATCTGATATACCCGATATTTGAATCAACAATTCCATAATAAGGAACAGGAGGAAGTGAAATCCTTTCTCTTTTCAACTGAAATTCAATTTCTTTCCCGTTTCTTTCGACAGTAACCGAAACAGTTGTCCCCGGATCACCTTTTAAGTTGTCGCTAACTTTATCAACAGCAAAACCTTTAAGTGATTGTCCGTCAATCTTTTTAATAAGGTCTCCTGCTTTAATCCCTGCCAGATCTGCAGGAAAACCTTTGTATACTTCTGTTACTATTGCATAATCTCCATTATTTCTTATCAAACAGCCTATCCCACCATATTTCCCGGTTGTCATAAAATTGAAGTCATCAATTTCAGATTCTGAATAGAATGTAGTATATGGATCAAGAGATCTGAGGATGCTTTCTATTCCTGTCCGGATAATTTTATCAGGATCTATTTCATCAACATAAAAAGTATTCAGTTCACGGATGAGTGAAATAAAAATGTCAAGATTTTTCCCAAGCCTGAAATCCCTGGATTCCTGGTTTATCAGAAATGCAGTGGTGGTAACGGCAAACAGAACAATTGTAATCAGAATTAATATTTTCTTTCCTTTCTGCTTTTTCATGATCTGCTTCATCGTTAACAAATATATTTTGATAAAAGACGAAAATAGAAAGAAATTATTTCAGATGGATTGTATTTATGTTTTATAAGAAAACTTTAACATTGATGTGTTTGGGTTTTTATTCCTTGCTTGTACTTACAGATGATACAAGTTTCCGGAGTACATCATCAACATGCTTTTCTATTTCCCGGAAATCGGGAATTCTCCTGTCTCTGTAGATTAAAATGAAATTTATACTCTTACCTGTCGATGTCAGAAAATCATAAAGAATATATTTTTTCCTTCTATATGCTTCTCTGATTTTTCTTTTTATAGCATTTCTCTTTACAGCAGATCTGAAGAGCTTTTTTGAAACGCTGATTGCAATCTTTGCCGGCGCAGCTGAATCCTGATTGCTAAAAGTCCATATTACCTGAAAAGGATAACTTGTTACTGAAATGCCTTTTTCAAATAGTAATTCTATAGCTTTTTTACTGCATAGCCGCTCATGTTTTCTGAATGTTTCAGTATGTTCAGCCATTGCTGAATTAATAAAGCATATGTATTTACAGTTTATGCTATGAAGAGTAAAAATATACGGACAAAAAGAGCTATTTGTTATGGTTCTTGTTGTATTCCTTCAGGTATTCATCAAGAGCCATTGTCATTGACGGGGATTTTGGATTTGGTGCCTGGATGTCGACTCTGAATCCTTCCTGTTCGAGTGCCATTACTGTGTTTGGTCCGAAAGCTGCAATTTTAATATTTCCCTGCACAAAATCGGGAAAGTTTTCGCGAAGTGATTTTATGCTTGAAGGGCTGTAAAAAACAATTATGTCATAATCAAGCAAGTCATTTATACTTTCAAAATGATTGCTGATTGTTTTGTAAAATATTCCAATTGTATGTTTAATGTTGTTTTTCTTAAGCAGTTCAGGTATTTCTGAATTGTGGGGTTCAGGAAGAGGTACCAGGTAATTCTCGTCTTTGTGTTTAATTATTACATCAATGAGGTCCTGAAATTTTGATTTTCCATGGAAAATTTTGCGTTTGCGGTATACGATATATTTCTGCAAGTAAAATGCAACGTTTTCGGTAATGCAGAAATATTTCATTGTATCAGGAACAGTAATGCGAAGTTCATTACATATCCTGAAGAAATGATCAATTGCTGTTTTACATGAAAAAATTATGGCAGTATGATCCAGAATGTTTATCTTCTGCTGCCTGAAATCCTTTGCAGTAACTCCTTCAATCTGAACGAAAGGCTTAAAATCGACTTTCAGGTTATATTTTTTTGCCAGTTCATGATAAGGAGACTTTGGATTCTGCGGATCTGGCTGCGATACTAAAATTTTTTTTATTTTCAACCCCTTACAGATTTAGTTTGACATCTGTATCATTGAATATTCTGCAACAGTTGCTTTAAAAATTTAATGAGTATAGCGACTGGCAGAATTTCCAGCGCACAAAGGTATAAAATTAAATACAAAATTGATGCACTTCTCTTTATAAAAATTGTAAAAAGGTTGACTATTCGTATAACGTAGATAAATATCACAATGAAAAATCCTGAATAGATTATTGTTTTCGTATTGAAAAAGTTAGTATAAAGAAGAATGATTATTATAAAAAACAGGATTAATCCGGTGCTTCTGTAAAAGCAGGAAATAGCCCTGCCATATTCCATAAAAATTTCTTTTTGTTCACTTATTTCACCGGTAAGAAAGGTCACTGATTGTCTGGCAAGTGAGAGAAAAATTGTTGAAATAAAAATTATTATCCATGCAAAGTAACCTTTTATTACACCAGTACCGATATTGAAATATGTGAAGAGCAGATGCCCGTAAAGGCTGATGTTTACATATGATATCAGGTCGAGAAGTGTTGATGAAAATCTTAAAGTTTTTGTTGTACCTGAGTCATGAGCAATCCTGAATGTAAAAAATTTCTTAATTAATTTCATGGAATCTGAAAATGCTCTGCCCAATATTATATAAACCAGCAATGAAATGAGCATCACTGGCAACATCCAGTCAGATTTCAGTGTATCTTTCTCGATTTTGATGCCATTTTTAGCTACTTCAGAAATTTTTATTTCCAGATCTTTTTTAAGCTTTTGTGACGATTCAATAAAGAAATAAGGGAAGCAAATATTTGACCCTTCTGATGTAACAGTTTTATAGTCAGATAAATAATAGTTTATTATATCAGAAGTTTTTTTATTAGTGAAATCAGTACTTAATTTTTTGTTTTCAATAGAAGTGTCGATTTTCTCCTTGTTTTGTGCTTTTACATCTTGATGAATTTTGGAAATGACTTTTTTTACTGTAGTGTCGGGTGATATTGTTTTTACTGTATCTGCATTTTTTCTGGAAAGGGTATCCTGTTTCTGTCCGGTGAGGTAGGTTCCATCGGCCTGTTTAAGTTTTAGTGTATCCTGAGGTACCATTTTTACCGGCATTATTAAATAATTTTCACCGGCTTTTATGAGTTGCCGGCTTCAGAAATAATCTACTCTTGAGCCAATTATTTCTGAAAGGACATCATTGGCTAGACGGCTTGATCCTATGCGGAATAGTGAAGGATTCATCCATTCTGCACCGAGATTATGTTTAACAATATTGTAATACACGATGGCATCCTTGGATGATGCTATACCTCCTGAAGGCTTAATCCCAACACGTATGCCCGTTTCATTATAAAATACAGAAATGGCGCGGCAGATTACAAAAACGGATTCTGGTGTAGCAGAGACACTTGTTTTGCCTGTTGAAGTCTTGATAAAATCGGCCCCGGCATCCATCGCAATCATCGAAGCGTTAAATATCTGCTCATGGTTGTGAAGGAGTCCGGATTCGATAATCACTTTGAGGTAAGCCTTCCCTATGTTACTTTTGATTTCTCTGATTTCATCTGCAACTGTTTGATAGTCATTGCCGAGGAAAGCTCCCACATTGAAAATAAAGTCTATTTCATCAGCTCCGGCATCTACGGCCATCTTACATTCGGCTACTTTGATACTTCTGAATGTTTGTGATGCTGGAAATCCTCCGGCAACAGCGGCTATTTTTACATTTCTTGCGGTAAGCTTTTCTTTTACCAGGGGTACGAAATTCGGATAAACACATATTGCAGCAACAGAAGGAATATTGGAATATCTTGCATTAAAGCTGTTTATTTTTCCGGTGAGTTGTAATATGCTGCTTTTATTATCAGTAGTATTGAGGCTTGTCTGGTCAATTACACTGAGAATCTCCATCAGTGTTTTTCTGTCGGGGTCTCCTGAAATTCCTGAATATACCTTTTTCAACCCTTTTTTAATTTCTCCTTCAGAAGGACACGATTTAAAAAGTTTTTCATACAGTTTTGTCATAAGGCATCTGATTTAAAATAAGTTAGATATTATTCAACGATTAAAAAGCCTGATGGCAATATATAATGTTTTTCTGATTTATTGAGTTGTATCTGAAAATTTATGATTTTCTGTTAAGGCTTTTGTTCCTTGCCAGTGAAGCAAAAATACCGATTATGGAAAGAACAGAAAAAATCATAAAGCCTGTTCTCATACCTGCCATAAGTCCTTTGTAGGTGGATGGCGAAATTTGTTGTTTTCCTATAAATAATGCTAGTAGCATCATTGCAATACCCATACTTGTCATCTGGCCTATCATTCTCATTGTGCCGACAGTTGCAGAGGCAACACCCAGATATTTTTTTTCGACTGAACTCATAATTGCATTTGAATTGGGTGATGAAAAAAAAGCAAATCCCGTACCTGTTATCCCGAGAAGGATAATTATTAAGAAAAGAGGTGTGTTATCCCGTAAAAAACAAAGAGATACAAGACTTGTTGCGGTAATAGCCATACCAATGGAAGCAATAACTCCTGGATTTTTCCTGTCGGATAGTTTACCTGCAGCTGGTGAAAGAATCATCATGGCAAGTGGTTGAGCGATCATGATAAATCCCGCACTTCTTGCATCCAGATTTTGAATATACTGAAGATAAAGACTCATGAAAAACCCTATTGCAGAAGTTGCAGCGTAATGTATCAGGGCTGCAATCCCTGAAAATGTAAGGACTCTGTTATGCAAAAAGAGTTTTATATCGAAGACAGGATAGTTTACCGATTTTTCAAAAAGAATGAAAAAAATGCCGGCTAAAATTCCTGAAGAAAGACAGATCCAGCTGCAAAAAGAAGGAAGCTTTGAAAAACCGTACATGAAAAGGGCAAGAGAGATCCCGTATAAAATTGAACCTTTCCAATCAAATTTTTCACCACTTGCTTCTGCCCAGTCGGTTTTAATTTTTCTTGAGATTAAAATCTGGGCGATTATACCAATCGGAACAAGAAAGACGAAAATACTTCTCCACCCGAATTCCCTTGTTAAGAAGCCTCCTACTATCGGGCCTGCTGACAGACCGAGGTAAACAGCTGTGATATTTATTCCCATTGCCTTTCCCCTTTCGCCCGGGGGAAAAACTGATGTTATGATTGCCAGACTTGTACCGAAAAACATTGCACCGGAGAGACCCTGAAAGATTCTCATAATAATCAGGGAGTGGATATCCCTGCAAAAGATTATGAAAAATGTTGAAAGAGTAAATAAAAAGATACCAGCTCTGAAAATTTTGATTCTTCCACGGATATCTGCAAGCTTACCCATTGGTAGCAGAAAAATAGCGGAAGTAAGTATAAAACTGCTGACTATCCATCCCAATTCCACAGCATTTGTATTCAGATCCTTTTCTATCGCCGGAAGAGCTAGATTTATTGCAGAACCAAGAAAAGGATTGAGAAATGAAGCAAATGTTGCTACCAGAAGAACCGATTTTTGAAGTGATTTATCCTCAGGAATGCCTGGCTCTCTATTGGTCATTTAGAAATCTTTGTTTTTTGTGTCAATAATTATTGTAACGGGGCCATCGTTTATAAGTTCAACATCCATCATTGCACCAAATTTTCCTGAAGCTGTTTTTCTACAAAGCCGTTCGGAAAGAGCTTCAATAAATTTTTCATACAAAGGAATTGCTTTATCAGGATGGGCAGCCCTTATGTATGAAGGTCTGTTTCCCTTTTTTGTCAGTGCATGAAGAGTAAACTGGCTGACTACCAGTATATTACCTCCTGTTTCTTTCACTGAAAGATTCATTACGCCTTCATTGTCGTTGAATATACGGAGGTTAACTATTTTATTGCTCAGCCATTCAATATCTTCATCAGTGTCTGCATCCTCAAAGCCTGCGAGGACAAGCAGACCGGGACCGATCTGTGAAATCAACTCACCATCCACTGTAACTGAAGACCTTTTGACTCTTTGTATTACAACTCTCATTTATAAGCAAATTTTACAGAGCCAAATATAAAAACATGTTTGAAAAATGAAGATTAACTTCCTATTTGCTTTTTATTGTGATGAAAATCTCTTCACCCGGAATCAGTTTTAAAGGCATGCCTTCAATAAGTTCCCTGCCGGAGAATTTTTTCATCTTATTACCGGGCTTGAAAAACACTTTATATACTTTGTCATATTCAGGGATAAACCACTGTTGAAACTGGTTAATTCTTGGATAGTCTACCGGGAGATGCATTTTTTCTTTATACCTTGGGATGCCGAATTGCAATTTACCTTCCCATACGTTTTCACAACTCGCTGCAATTTTAAGTTGGCCAGATTCGTATACAGCGCCAATTTTCAGTTTTTCGTCCCAATGGTCTGGGATTATTCCCTGTGTTTTCCAGAGGCAATACATAATTGTTGTTCTAGCAAAATTACCGTCGCCGTGCCAGCCTTCTATAATGCCATCAGGTTTCTGGTAATTCCACATAATCCTGATTTCGCTGTCAATCCATTTTTTCAGTTTGGGCAATGGAATTCTGTTGTACAGATTAAGTGCACCTTCGATGGCATCAGCATATCCGTCACATCCACCATTTTCCCAGTTGAAATTCCTGTAATTATCGTATAGAATATCAAGTGCTTTAATTACAGCTTCTCTGTATTCTGGAACGGAATCAATATCCGCAATAAAATAATACGCATTGAGAGTATATCCAAAAGTGTCGGCAATACCATCAGATATTATCTCGCCTGTTTGAGGGTTTATTTCGTTGTAAAATAAACCATCTTCATTTCTTCCGACTTCAAGTATTCTATTGAGCATAATATGCAAGTTTTTTCGCCATTGTGCTCTTTTTTCCGGCCATACATAGTAAGCTGCAAGGTAGGCTTCGCAAAGCCCAGATAAAATTTCGCAGCCGTGATCCCTAATGCGAATATGGTCAGAATGTTGTGTGATAAGATTTTCATCACTCAGGTAATAGTCTGCAATCTCGGCAGCCCATTCAAGGTATTTCCGGTTACCGGTAAACCAGTACATTCTCGAAAGAGTCTGCAATAGATCGCCGTTGACCTCAACAACTGCATTCCTTCCAAAAGAACTTCCCTTTAGTTCTTTAACCACTGTTGTAATTTTCTGGAAATCCTCCAGTATTTCAAGCATCCTGTCACTCCATATACTTTTTCCAAGCCATTCGATTATAGGTATGAGTCCGTCTTTCATGTATTCAGCAGATCCAAATATTATTTGTGAAGTATCAATTACCTCGTTTCTGAAACCTTTCCTGGAAAACGAATATGTATCGGGCAGTTTTCCGATCCTTGACGTTAATTTTCTTTCATTTTCAAGCATTTTTACTGCAGTAGTATTGAAAAAATCGGGCATAAGCAACGATGACGTAAGAACCATAAAGGGATAATTATCTGCTGCTGCATCCCATGCATTCCAGTAGTCTATGCTTTCTCTTAAATTGCGTGGAATTAGACCACTTTCAGGATCAGCATGGCGACTCCATGCATTAACATAAGCTATGCAACGGTTAAAGCCTTCATTTGAAAGAATACTATTGTCTGAAGCTTCTTTGAAAACCGAATTATCAGATTTTTTACAGGACAATAAAGAGATAGCGATAATCAGAAAAACAGTTAAACGTACCATGGTTAAATTTGATATTGGAATTTGGAAAATATCATGAGCAAACTTAATGATAATAATAAAATAATTTTGTGGAATTTCAGAAAGAGTGTAGACTTTTCCGGTATATTTGTCCAATTTTTTTTGTGATGGATTTTGTTACAATTCTTTTAATTGCTCTCGGTTTGTCATTTGACACATTTGCTGCATCAGTGGTTTTCGGTATAACATGCAGCAGGATTGTTTTTGCTCAGGCAATAAGGGTGGCAATTGTAATGGCATTGTTTCAGGGAGGGCTAACCGTAACGGGATATTTTGCAGGGACAGTGGTTAGTGGACCTTTGAAATTACTGGATCACTGGATTGCTTTAATACTTTTACTTGTTATTGGCATTAGAATGATTGCCGGAGGTATCCAGAAGAAACAGCATCTTAAACCAAGGGACTACACACGAACGCCTGAACTTATAGCCATAGCATTAAGTACCAGCATTGATGCAGCTGCGGTAGGTATAAGTTTTGCTTTACTGCAGGCAAGAATATGGTTCTCTGGAGCTGTAATTGCGATTGTTACATTTCTTGCCTCAATGACAGCTATACGAATAGGTAAATCAGCAGGAGAAAAAACTGGAAAATATGCAGAAATAATGGGTGGAGTTATTCTTATAGGGATAGGAGTTAAAATATTTACTGAACACCTATCAGGTGGATAAAAGACTGAAATCAGCAGGTATCATATATCTTTCCCTTCTGTTGAAAGTACACATCTCAGTATATCCTGCGTCTTTAAGCAACTGGTAAGCTTCACTGAAATATTCACCTATTCGCCCGGGATTATGTGCATCTGAATTGACACATACGGGTACATTCTCTTTTTTGAATAAATGGAGGAACCTTACATCAGGATAAAATTCCCCTAAAGGTTTGTTTTTTCCGTTTGTATTTATCTCCAGTGCTACTTCATGCTTTGCCATAAGATGAGCAAGATGCCTGTAAAGAGGCTCCGGATTTCCCTGATATTTCAGGCCGAAAATCCTTATAAGGTCACAATGAGCAATAAAATCAAACAGTCCTGATTTAATTGCCTCAAAGACAATTTCAAAGTAATGAACGAAAATATCATTAAACGATTTACCATTATAAAAGTCCTCACTGCTGTCAACGGTATTTTCACCTATGAAATGGATTGAACCAATTGCATAATCGATATTCAGGGATGAAATAATATCATTAATTTCCTTTTCCTTGCCAGGGTAATAATCTATTTCGAAACCTGTTTTGATTTTAATATTATCCAATTGATTTTTCAGACTTGATATGTGGCTGATATAATCGGGAACTTTCTGCATATCAATGCACCATGTAAGATCTGTTCTGAACAGGTTAAGGTGTTCTGAAAACCCAATTTCTTTAAAGCCCTTTTTAATTGCTGTTGAAATATATTCTTCAGGTTCTGCAGTACCATCGCTGTAATTTGTATGGATGTGATAATCAGTAATATATAGCATAAATGTTATTTTACAGTTTATTTCTATTGAATAAATCTGAAGCAAATATACACCTCGCTATTTAAACAGCAAGAAATTTGATTATAGTATAAAATAATTTAAATTCAGGCCTTAAAAAACGAGATGAAAAAGATAATTTTTTTAATAGTATTACTTTTGACCAGCAGATTTCTGATAAGCCAGAATTATAATAATATTGGCTCTCAGGGTGACTCAGCAACCGGCAGAGAGAAAAAGTCGAATTACCTGTTGACCGGTTTCAGACATGGAGTAAGTTATTTTCCTCAAGTAATATATAGCGGTGTTGAATATGAAGCAGGTGAAACATTGAGTTTTGACAGGTATCATTCTCTGGAAGTAATTTACATGTGGCTTGAAAGATGGGCAGAAAAGTATCCTGACATTCTTCAGCTTTACGAAGTTGGACGCAGCTATGAAGGAAGGCCTATATATCAGGTAACTATTTCTGCCAGGAGTAGTGGGAAAGACACTGAAAAGCCTGGGGCGTATTTTGAAGGTGGGCGTCACAGTGGAGAGATTACAGCTTCAGAGAGTGCTTTATGGCTTATTAAATACCTGGTTGAGAATTATGGGAAAGATCCTGAAATAACTCATCTGGTAGATACGCGAACTATTTACATAAGACCTGTAAACAATCCGGATGGACATAACCTTTACCTGAAAACTACTCAAAGCAATCGGAGTACAGTAAGGCCATTTGACAACGACGGTGACGGATTACTGGATGAAGATTCGCCTGAAGATCTGGACGGTGATGGCTTAATATTAAATATGAGATGGAAAGATGAGAAGAGGGGAACATATATTCCCGATCCGGCTTATCCAACGGGCAGATTAATGAAACAGGTACCAGCAGGTAAGGGGATCTATCTTGTTGCACAGGAAGGTTTTGATAATGACGGCGACGGAAGGGTGAATGAAGATGGCATCGGAGGGTTGGACCTGCACAGGAATTATCCTGAAAACTGGAGGCCGCAATCAGAAGAAACCGGTCGTGGTTATACCCAGTCAGGTGCAGGTGAATATCCGCTCAGCGAAACAGAAACAAGGACGGTGGTTACTTTTTTACTGTCACATCCTAACGTTTACGTTGTAAATTCAATGGATACAAGCGTCCCCATGCATCTAAGAGCACCTTCAACATCTGCGTCGGAAGAAAGAATGTATCCTGAAGACTTGAGCTGGTATAGATATTTTGATGAGCTCGGCAAGAAAATAACAGGATATTCAAGAGCAGGGGATGTATTTAATGATTATAACCGTGGTAATCCGCTTTTTGGACACGGCCCTGATTTTGGATACTGGTACTTTGGCGCAATCTGGTACGGTGATGAAATATGGAATGGGGGGAGGAACAAAGATTATAACGGTGACGGTACAATTGACCAGAGTGAAATACTTAAATGGGATGACGAAGAAAACAACGGTGATGGGTTTATTGAATGGAAACCTGCCAGGCATCCAGTTTACGGTGATGTTGAGCTGGGCGGATTCAACCCAAAATTCTTTTCTCAGAATCCACCGCCCCGATATCTTGAAAAATGGGTATCAAATCAAGCTCTATTTAATCTTGAATTAATAAAAGCTCTGCCTGAGCTTAAATGGGAAAATATTGAAATAAAAAAGATAAAATCATATAGAAAGGATTCAGCAGATTATCAGATTAGAATTAGCTATAAGAATACCGGTTTACTTCCAACAGCTCTTAAACAAGCGCATCTGGTGAAGATTGTGAGGGACGACCGTGTTGTAATTGAAATTGATTCAGCTGCTTTTAAAGGGGATAGACGAATATTTAAAGTATTGAGTCCGTCGCCTGAGCAGGGAAGAGAAAACCGCTCTGGCAGAGATGCTTTTTCAGATAGCCCTGTACTACAGCAAAGAAGTGCGTTGAGGAGCATTTCACAAAATGTTCCGGATACAAAAGGAGGAGCTGTTTCTACTGTGATTTTTGAAGTGAGAGTTTATGGTAACAGTGATCTCAGTGGAAAAGCGAGTGTTTATTCCACCAGAGGCGGAGTTTTAAAAAACAAGGAATTTTATATAAAACAATCTTTTTAATAATTAAATTGATATAACTATCTTCACAACTCAGGAAAAATCAGAAAAATCATTAACAGAATAAATAAATATATGAAAAGAACCTATGTTTCCGATATTCCGAGAAGAAAGTTTCTTAAGCTTGGGATTAAGGGAGGTATTATAATAGCTGCCTCGCCGTATATGATTGAGTATCTTACTTCATGTTCGGGAAAACAGAATATGTTTCCTCCGCCGGAAATAAATCGTGAGATGCTTGATAAAGTTATTGCCCATGCTCTGAAAAAGGGTGGTGATTATGCTGATATTTACATTGAGAACCGGATAACAAGGCAAATCTTGATGGAAGAGTCAAAATTCAAGAGTGGTTTATATGGGGTCAGTCAGGGAGCAGGAGTAAGGGTTATATCAGGAAACCGTACCGGTTATGCTTACACGGAAGAGATAAGTTATGATAAGCTGTTACGGGCTGCTGAGATAGCTTCATACGTTGCACAAAACGGTAACCTGGTAATCCCCCGACCGGTGGAAGTTGCAGAAAACCCTTCATATATTACAGTGAAGGTGCCATTGCAGGATGTTGCTGATGAAAAGCGCCTGGAAATCATTCAGAGAGCTGATCAGGCTGCCCTTTCGTATGACAGGCGCATAAAAATGACCATTATTGAGTATAATGATGAGATAAGGTCAAGGATTATTGCAACAAGCGAAGGGATTTACTGCAGAAACGAATTACCTCTTTTGTTTTTCATTGTGCAGGTAATGAGTGATGATGGTAATTCAAGACATATGGCAAGAGAGAGGTTAAGTTATCATTCGGGTTTTGAGATGTTTGATCTTGTGACACCAGAAAAAGTGGCACAAAATGCTGCACGGGAAGCAATTGCAATGCTGGAGGCAAAGGATGCTCCTGCTGGAGTGATGGACGTGGTTATGCAAAACGGATGGGGAGGTGTTCTGGTGCATGAGGCAGTGGGGCATCCTCTTGAGGCTGATAATATTGCCAAAGGTGTAGGAGCATTTACAGGAAAGCTTGGTAAAAAGGTTGCAAGCGATTGTTTTACAATGGTTGACGATGGAACATTGCCCAACTTCAGAGGCACAATCGATTTTGATGATGAAGGTACTCCGGTGCAACGTAACGTGTTGATTGAAAATGGCATATTAAAAGGTTACATGACTGATGTACTGAGTGCAAAACAACTTTCGTTGCCAAGAACAGGAAACGGAAGAAGAGAATCATTCAGAAACATTCCAATTCCCAGAATGACCAATACTTTTATTGAGAAAGGGAAAGACAAACCTGAAGATATTCTGGCTTCAACCAAAAAAGGATTATATGTGCAAAGCCTGAGCGGAGGCAGTGTAAATCCAGTAACCGGAGTATTTAATTTTACCTGCCGGGAAGCATATTTAATTGAAAACGGAAAAAAGACTTACCCGGTTAAAGGTGCTACACTAATAGGCTCATGCATGGATGTTATAACAAACATTGATGCAGTTGGGGATGACCTTGATTTTGGTCCTGGTATATGCGGGAAAGGGCAATCAGCCGAAGTTACTGCTGGGCAGCCTACAGTAAGAATAAGAGGAATAAACGTTGGAGGTACAAGGGGTTGAATTTTAAAAACATATGAATATGAATTATATAAATCTTGTTGAGAAACTGCTTAAAAAATGCCTGAAACTTGGGGCAGATGTTGCTGAGGTATATTTTCAGTCGGGAAGAAATCTTTCAATACAGATTCTGAATTCTGAAATAGAAACAATTGAAGAGGCCTCAACACAAGGGGTAGGTTTCAGGGTTTTTACGGGTAACAGAATGGGTTTCAGCCATTGTAATAATTTTTCAGACAGATCAGTTGAAGAGGCAATTTTAAGGGCAATTGAGTTTGCAAAACTTTCTACGCCTGATGAGTATAATGTTCTGACCGATGACAATACTGTTTCAGAGGTTAATGGTTTATACGATCAGAATTTGGGGAATATCCCGGTTGACAATAAAATTAAAATGGCAATTGAACTTGAAAAGGAAGCTTTAAAGGATCAGAGAATTACAAAAAGTTCAGGTTCATCTTACAGGGAGAGGGAGACAGAAATTTATATTGCCAATTCTAATGGTATACTGAAGAATTACAAAACAAGTTCATGCTCTTTGGGTGTAAGCGTTGTGGCTGAGAAAGGTGAGCAGAAAACCACTGGAGATGAAAGCTGTTCGCGTGTATTTTATGAGGATCTTCTTCCTATCGAAGAGATTGCAGCAGTAGCTGCTCGGAAAGCTTTCGAAATGCTCGACCCCGTTATGGTCAGCACACAAAGGGCAGCTGTAATATTTGATGCTGATGTCGGCCGGTCTCTTCTTGGGGGGATTCTCTCTGCAGTTAATGGGGAACGGGTTATTCAGGGAGCAAGTTTTCTGCGCAATTCACTAGGCGAAAAAATTGCATCACCCCTACTGACAATAGTTGACGACGGAATAAAACCAAAAGGACTTGCAAGTTGCCCGTTCGATGGTGAAGGTGTTCCAACAATAAAAAATATTATTGTTGAAAATGGCATTCTAAAGAGTTTTATATATAATCTTAAAGCTGCAAAAAGGGCAGGTGTAAAGAGTACTGGAAATGCCACAAGAGGTGGCTTCAGTTCTCTGCCTGGAATAGGCGTGCATAATGTATATGTTCCGGCTGGGAAAAGTCTGAAGAACGAAATAATAGCAGCTACACGCAGAGGTTTTCTCGTGAAGGAGGTAACTGGTTACGGAATTGATCCTGTAACAGGTAATTTCAGTGGAGGAGCTTCAGGGTTGTGGATTGAAAATGGAGAAATAGTTCATCCGGTTAGAGGGCTAACCATAGCAGGCAAAGCAGATGAAATTCTAAATGCAATTGACATGGTCGGGAACGACCTGGATATGAACCGGACTTTTGCCACACCTACTTTCAGAGTGGCTGAGATGCAGATAGGAGGAAGATAAAGTTCTGTTCAGGAACCTAATATATTTTTAAGAGCTTTATCCATGGTGGGAAAATCAAAAGTAAAACCCGCTGAAATTAATTTTGAAGATGATACTCTGCTTCCTTGAAGAATTATTTCAGACATTTTTCCGAAAGCAATTTTAAGTAAAACCGCCGGTACTTTTGTAATAATCTTCTTTTTTCCTGTAAGCTCAGCGTATTTTTTAACAAAATCAATAAAAGTAATCTGTTCAGGGGCGCAGGCATTAAAGGCACCGTTCATCTGGCTGTCTTCAACAGCTTTGATATATATTTTGCAGAGGTCACTAATATGTATCCATGGGAAATATTGTTTTCCGCTTCCAGGAACAGGTAGGATACCAAATGGCTCAGTTAGCTGAAGCTTTTTAAGAACAGCACAATTTTTTTCCAGTACAACAGCAGTTCTTAATTTTACAGTTCTTATACCTGATTTTGCAAATTTTTCAGCAGCTTCTTCCCACTTCTGGCATACAATACCTGTAAAATCTTCTCCCGGACCCATTTCTTCAGTAAAAATTGTCTCTGAGGTTATAGAACCATAATAGCCTGTTGCCGAAGCTGAGATAAAAGCTTTTAATGGAAACCGGTTTATTATTACAGTATTTAAAAGCAAATTGGCCGAATCCACCCTGCTTCTAATAATTTCTTCTCGTCTTTTTTCCGTCCATCGTTTCTCTCCAATATTCGCACCTGCAAGATGAATGATATAATCTGTATTTTCGAGAGCAGAAGGATCCAGTATTTCCTTTTCTGGATCCCAGCGGAAGACTCTGACTCTTCCGAATAGATTAGCAACTCTTGACAGGTGTGATACTGTATAACCTTTTTCAAGCAGAAAAGATGTAAGATATCTTCCAACCATACCGCTGCCGCCAGTAATCAGTACGGAGTAATTATTACACGGTTCTTTTTTATTAGCTATCATGTGTAACTCCTGAAAAATCCATGAAACAATAGGCTTAATAAAATTAAATAAATTTAACTATTTTCCGATATTTGCAATAATATGAAAATGTTTTACTTTAGCGGTTTGAAAAAATTATGGTAAACATAAAAAACTGAATCTATGGTAAACATAAAAACAAAAAGAGGAGTGATAGGCATCCTGACAGGTGGAGGTGATGTTCCTGGATTAAATCCTGCAATCAGAGCTGTCACAATCAGGGCAAACCGTGAAGGATTTAAAGTAATCGGCCTGAAAAGAGGCTGGGCTGGTCTCACTGAAATTATCAGGGACAATAAAGCTGATAACAGCCGATGCTACCAGGTTCTTACAAATGAAATAGTGAACAAGGCAGGACGTACCGGAGGTACATTTTTGCATACTTCACGTACCCGTCCAAGCCATATGTCGAAGAATGATGTACCTGAACATCTTAAGAGTACATACAATGCCGACATGAATGATCTGACACCTGAAGTACTTAAGAACCTTGAATGGCTAGGTATAGATTACCTTATACCGATAGGAGGGGACGATACTTTAAGTTATGCAGTTCATCTTTACACCAAGGGAGTGAAAGTCGTTGCAATACCGAAAACAATGGATAACGACGTTCCAGGTACGGATTACTGCATCGGATTCAGCACTTGTGTTACACGTACGATTAACATGACGAATTACCTGAGAACCTGTGCCGGTTCACATGAAAGAATTCTGGTTATTGAAGTCTTCGGAAGATATGCTGGATTCACTTCAATACTTCCGACAATGGCAGGTGCAGCAAACAGATGTGTCATTCCGGAATATAAATTTGATATCGAGCATCTTACAAAACTTCTTGTTGACGACCGGAATGAGAATCCGAGCAGGTATTCAATAGTGCTGGTATCGGAAGGTGCAATGTTTAAAGGTGGGGAAATGGTATTTGAAAATATGGAGAAAGACGCCTATGGCCACGCAAAATTGGGAGGAATTGGTGATCTTGTTTCGGCAAAAATAAAGGAACTTTCACCGAAGTTCAATAAGGGGAAAACAATAAATATTATAAACCAGAAGCTTGGATATCTGGTACGTTCTGGAGATCCTGATGCTGTTGATTCTATAGTACCTATGGCATTCGGTAATCTTGCCCTTGATTTGATTCTTAGAGGCATCCATGGCAGGCTGGTTGTTCTGAGAAATGGAAGATATGATAATGCTCCGGTTGATATTGTTACTTCACAGAAAAAGTTTGTGAATGTGGAGGAATATTATAACACCGAGCGCCTCAGGCCTCATTATCACAGCTTTGAAATGAAACCATTCTTCCTGATGGCAGCTGAAGGTTAAAAAGTATAACCAAACAGAAAGGGGTCTGAATATTTAACAGACCCCTTTTTTTTCAGCTCAGTGGGTAAATATAGAAAACTTAGTAAGGGAATAAATACAATAGTAAAAAAAGGGAGATTGTCAGGATTCATTTATACCATAAAAATTACAATTAATATATTGAATTTTAATACTTTTAGTTACATTTGAAATAAAATTAATAACTTGGAAACAGGAGTTGTTGTAAAGTCGACAGGAAGCCGTTATAAAGTAATGACACCTGATGGAAGGAACATTGAATGTACTATAAAAGGACGGTTCAGAATAAAAGATATTCAAACCACTAATCCTATTGCCGTTGGGGACAGAGTAAAGTTTTCTTTATTACCCGGGAAGGAAACAGGAATTATTTCTGAAATTGAGGAGAGGAAAAATTATATAATAAGAAAGGCATCGAACCTTTCAAAAAAATATCATATTATAGCAGCTAATATCGACCAGGTTTTCCTGATGGTAACCATACGTATGCCAAAAACACTTCAGGAATTCATTGACAGATTTCTGGCAACATCAGAAGCTTACAGAATCAAAAGCATAATTATTTTCAACAAGATCGATTTATATGATGAGGAGGACACGGCAAAAATGAATTACCTTGCCTCACTTTATAGCGATATAGGATATAATTGTTACTGCATTTCAGTTATAACCGGGAAAAATGTTGAGCTTGTAAAGGAAGCAATGAAAGATAAAGTTAATTTAATTGCAGGAAATTCGGGTGTGGGAAAGAGTTCATTGTTAAACGTTCTTAATCCTTCACTTAAACTGAAAACAGATGAATTATCACCTTATCATGAACAGGGTAAACATGTTACTACCTTCCCGGAAATGCATCCTATGCCATTTGGAGGTTATGTGGTTGATACACCCGGGTTAAGGGGATTTGGAATAATCGATATGGATAAGAACGAAATTTACCATTTTTTTCCTGAGATATTCAGAAAATCAAAAGAATGCAGGTTTCATAACTGTTTGCATGTTAATGAGCCCGGTTGTGCAGTCATACCAGCAGTTGAATCAGGGGAAATAGACATTATGAGGTACCGGAGTTACTTAAATATTCTTGATGATGAAAACCGAAAATACAGGTAATTTTAATGGGAAATTATATTAGATATATTAATGAAAATTAGGAGTAATGAAGAGGATTCTGATAATTGCCGAAGTAGTATTGTTATTGATTCTGTTAATTAATTTCTTCTATTACAGAAACCTGTACCGCAATCAGATAAGCTATATGATTGAGCTCCTCGACAGGCAGGTTAGAATAGTTGGGCTAGAGGTGGACAGTATAAATTACGCCTTTACAAGCGATCTCGGCCAAATAACTTTTACAAATGATGCTTATTATTTTTTTGACAGAACAAAACCTGAAATTAAAAACAGGATAACAGAACAATTGAAGCTTTTTTACTCAAAGTATCGTGATTTTGTTGTCAAAATAAGGCTGTATGATGATAAACAGAATGAGTATACTTTATCCAAGGACGAAACCAAGAATGAATGGATTGAAGGAGAGTTTGTTTCACTTGATCAACGTCCGATAGAACCCAAGGAAAAACTTATTGAAAATAACAGTGAGTTTAATTATTACATGGTAATTTTTAAAGGCGGCAAAGCAAGCGGGAATATTGTTACAACTGTTGATTACAGGAAATATTTCGGAAAACTTTTTTCAAAATATAACCTGAAAGACTATCAGTGGCAATGGGTATTGACAGAGAACGGGGAAGTTGTATTTGACAATAATGAAAATTTACCGGAATATACAGAAATAGGGAAAATAACAGAAGGTTTGAAGGAAGGGATTGTTTCCAATTTGATACATTATGCAATAATTAATAACGAAAGAGTTGAGGTACTTTCTTCTTTTTACTCAACACAGCTTCTTGAAAGGGATCTGGGAGTTATTTTCTCAGCTCCTGCAGATTTCTTTCAGAAATACCTTATAAGGAATTCGGTATTTATTGTGACAGCTACAATTTTATTAATACAGTTGATCATTCTGGTTTTCTGGAGAGTGTTAAAGATTCAGGAAAACAAAATACAGGAGCTTCATGATTCAGAGAATACCCTTAGAAGACTTATTGAGGAAATGCCTGTAGGTATAATTATTTATAACGACAAAAGGGAAATTTTAAAAGCAAATAAAGTGGCAGCAGAATATTATTCTTATGAAAATGAAGCTGAAATGACAGGTAAAATATTCCCTGAAACAACTCTTAAAATTGATAATGCTTATTTTTCAAAATATCTTGGCAAATCATTTAATCCAGACCAGTTTCTTGTAATTAAAAAGCCATTTGGGGAATTAATTTTGTACCATACCAGCATACCGGTCATTTATCAGAGGGAAAAAGCCTCCCTTGAGGTTCTCATAGACGTAACTATGCTGGAATCAGCAAGAAAACAAGAAGTTAAAGCAAATATTGCAAAAACAGAGTTTCTCGCAAGGATGAGTTATGAGATAAGAACTCCTTTAAACGGAATAATCGGAATGTCGGACATCCTTAATAAGTATGATCTTTCACCGGAGGTGCGAGATATCGTCTATCTTTTACGAAGATCTACTGAAGTTCTGCTAGGAATCGTAAATGATATACTCGATTTTTCTAAGATCGAATCCGGTAAAATGATACTTGAAGAGACAGCTTTCAATATCAGGGAAGAAGTTTATTACGCTATAGATCTTGCAAAGCCTCTTGCTAAAGAAAGAAATGTTACAATTCTTTGTGAAGTTGATGATAGCGTTCCTGAAACGGTAATTGGAGACCCTTACAGATTGAGGCAGATACTGGTTAACCTAATTAATCATTCGACAAGCAATACAGAAAACGGAGAGGTTCATGTTAGAATTCTGAAGAAATCAGAAAAAAGCGGAGTAATTACCATTGGTTTTGAAATACTGGATACCGGAAAAGCATTCGACAAGGCTGAGCTGAAAAAAATCTTTGGTGATATTGTTAATATTGAAAGTATAGTTCCTGGGAATTATAATGAATCAATGTTTTCCACACTTATTGCCAGGCAGCTGATTGAACTGATGGGAGGAACTCTTACTGCTGTTAGCCCCTCTGGTATTGCAGGAGAGAATGGAACAAAAATAACATTTACCATTCAGGTGCATTCAAATGAGAGAATTAAAAAGGATATTGACACTTCAACAATCAAGAGCATTGACCAGATTAAAACTCTTGTAATTACCGGACCTTCAGGAAGAGATGAAGAACTTCTTTCAATTTTTCACAGGGCAGGCCTGCAGATTTCAGTTACTTCTTATACAAAAACCACATTAAACCAGATTCTTGTAAACTCAACCATCCCGAAAATAAAATATGATCTGATTATTATTACTGACGATGAAAATTTTGACGGCATTGAAGTAGCACAAATGCTCTGGGACAATAACCTCTCTTCAAGGTACAGGGTATTCATGGTCAGTTCCAACGACAGAAAGGGGAACTACCTTAAATGCTTGACTTTTGGTGTGGATTATTATCTGGTTAAACCTTTTGATGTACATGAATTTCAGAATGCTGTGAGTGAGGTTTTCCATATTGAACCTGTCGGATTGATGCTTCATGAGGGTGAAGAGGCCAAAAGTCTTAATATTCTGATAGTTGAGGACAATAAAATGAGTCAGAAAATTCTGGCAAAAATGATTGAAAGCCTCGGATATAAATGTGATGTTGCTGAAGAAGGTTATGAAGGATATCAGATGGCTTTCAGCAAAAAATATGATGTTATTTTCATGGATCTCTTCATGCCGGAAATGGATGGTTATGAATCAGCAAGAAGAATATTTGAAGCCCGACCTGAAGTGCTGATTGTTGCTGTAACAGCTGACAATATGCCTGAAACAAGGAAAAAGGCTGAAATGTACGGGATTAAAGAATTTATTACCAAACCAGTAAGGATAGATGACCTGAAAAGAATTTTTCTTAAATATTTTATGAAATAACGTATTTGTGCATTAATTGCCTTATTCTTTATTCCTTTCTTCCCATTTGTAGACTTTATCAGACCGTCTCAAATAATGATCTGTTTTAATGGAACAGAATGTCCCCTTCAGTGCTTTTTCAGTAATCATTTGTTCTGCATCACGAATTTCTTCAACCCGATATTCAAGGGCCCCTGTTGTTGGACCGATTATAAGAATTGTATCACCTATCGACAAATCGCCGTTCTCAAGCTTAATCTCAGCAACTCCTATTTTGTTGTAATAGTTGGTGATTTTTCCGATATAAGTCTTTTTCATGGTTGCACTGGAACCATATTTGTTAGTCCACTCACCCATTTTACGTCCCAGGTAATAACCATCCCAGAATCCCCTGTTAAAAACAGTAGAAAGACGTTCTGTCCACTTTTTGATGTTTTCAGGAGTATATGTGCCCTGTTCAATTGCTCTTAGTGCTTCGTCATAGCATGATGTCACCGTTCTAACATATTCAGGAGAGCGTGCCCGGCCTTCTATCTTAAGTATTTCAGCACCGGCTTTTATTATCCTGTCAAGAAATCCTATTGTACAGAGGTCTTTTGCTGACATTATGTACTGATTGTCAATCTCCAGTTCAAATCCGGTTTCTTTATCAGTCACAATATATGATCTCCTGCAAACCTGATTACATAAACCCCTGTTAGCAGACTTGTTGTATTCATGCAGACTCAGATAACATTTTCCTGATATAGCCATACATAAAGCACCATGTGCAAAAATTTCAATTCTAAAAGGTTTACCGGAGGGGCCACATATTTTTCTCTTCTTTATTTCATCTGATATTTTTTTGATCTGTTCGAGCGACAATTCTCTGGCCAATACTGCAACATCAGCCCATTGTGAATAGAACTTCAGAGTGTCGGTGTTGGGAATATTAAGTTGTGTAGACAGGTGAACTTCCAATCCTTTTGAAAAGGCGTAATTGATAACTGATTGATCTGTGGCAATAATAGCTGATATCCCGCTTTTGGCTGCTGTATCAATAATTTTTTTCATTTTGTTAATTTCATCATCATATATCACAATATTAAGTGCGAGATAGCATTTAATGCCGTGTAATTTGCAGAATGAAACAATTTCAGGCAGGTCTGATAATGAGAAATTCTCAGATGATGAGGCTCTCATATTGAACTGTTCTGCGCCGAAATATACAGAATCGGCATTCCCCTGAACAGCTGCAGTAAGAGAAGCCCATGAACCGGCTGGAGCCGATATTTCAACTTGATGTCTTTTCATCCCCGTCTGGTTTTATCAAGCTATAATTATCAGGTAAAATTCAGTTTTTTCTCAGCATTATACGGATGCAGGTTCCTAATCCGGGCTCAGAATATTTAACAAATATTTTTCCTTTATGATACTCTTCAATAATTCTTTTTGAAAGAGAGAGACCAAGGCCCCATCCTCTCTGTTTTGTTGTATAACCCGGACTGAATATTTTTTTATGAGCCGACCTTGGTATTCCTTTGCCGTTGTCCCTGATATCAATGATAACGTAATTACGCATTTCGGTAACTGATATATTAATTGTACCCTCACCATTTGTTGCATCGATTGCGTTTTTACACACATTTTCTATTACCCAGCTAATAAGGGGTGGATTAAATTTAACCACTATTTCAGCCAGAGGATCATATTCGTTAATAAAAACAGTTCTTGAAGAAGCCCTGGATCTCAAATAATCAATCGTTTGACGTAGTACCGGAATAATGTTTGTACTTATAAGTTCCGGACGTGAACCAATCTTTGAGAAACGTTCAGTTATTTTTTCAAGCCTGGCGATATCAGTTGCAATTTCCTCGGTGAAGGGTATTTCGGGATATTTGCTTCTGAGCATTTCGACCCATCCGGTAAGTGAAGAAACAGGTGTACCAAGCTGATGAGCAGTTTCTTTTGACATGCCAACCCATACCTGGTTCTGTTCTGCTTTCCTTGAAGAATTGAATGCCAGATAAGAAACAAGTATAAACAGAATTATAATACTGAGCTGAACAATGGGATAATATATCAGTTTTCTGAGGATGATACTGTCTTCATAATATACCTTGTTAATATGGCCATCGGGCAGGTATATTATTACAGGTTCCGACTTTTCCTTTATTTTTTTAAGCCTTGTCTGAAGGAAGTTCGGAGCAGTAAGTTTCATGGGATCATAATTTCTTGCAGAAATTATTGAATCCTTCCCATCGGCAAGAATAACAGGTATTGTTGTGTTACCTTCAATAATTGAAGATAAAAATTCAAGTGTCTGTCCTGTATCAGCAGCAAAATTCAACTGACGTATTGCTTCAGCCCATATTTCAATTTTTTTTCTTTCTTCTGATTTAAGATTTCTGACAAGTAAGTATGTATAACAGAATGAAAACATTCCTATCCCTACTGCAAGAAACAGTAAAATAAGTTTCCAGAGAGTCTTATGTGAATAAATGTTCAATTTACAGTGATTAAGTTATCTTTTTTATTTTTTTCTAAAAATACGATTTAAAATATTATTTTTTTCCTGGTTGCCTGATGTATCCTTTTTAATTTCAACATTATTTGTCTCTTCCCATTCTATGTTAAATTTTGGCCGGGGTGCGGGCTCTGTTTTCATAGCAGTATCTTTTTTGAATAAACCATGTTCTTCATTAAGAATTTTTATCAGATTACTTTTTTCATTATTAAGACTTTCCCTGATTTTTACACCTGTCGCTTTTAAATCAGGTGAAACTTTGATGTTGTTTCCTTGACCGGTTATTTTCAGAAATACAGATGTACGCCCGAGCCCGTCATCTTCAACTGCACCAAAATCAGTTATTGTCTGGTTTTTTTTCATTTTTCCTGATAATAATTCGGAGAGATAAACTTTTACATGATATTCATATGTGTTGTCAAAATTATGTCGGCCGCTTACAGTGAAATTAACAGCAGAAGAATTAATCTCCATCTGTGGTATAGCAAGATAGTTGTTTTTAATGTAGAAATTATTTTCCAATCTGGAAAATGAAATGTTTTCAAGCTCATTTATATTTATAAATTTTGACAGAGCTTTTACCGGTTCAAAATTAGTAAGAGATCCGTTCTCAATCAAATAGTTGCCTTCTGCATTTACTGACCTGATATCAGGTTTCAACAGCGAGTCGTGTTGCATCATTATTTTTAACGTACCTGAAAGATTACCTGAAAGATGTTCAGAATGAATAAAGTCCTGCCCGAAGTTGTCGAACGAGCTGAAACACTTCTTAATGTCGATGTTTTCAATAAAAAAATTGCCCTGGGAGGCAAATGGTAAACCCGTTTTTTGACGAGACAGAACAAAAATGCCTGAAACTAATCCATCAAGCGTTGTTGCAGAAAAATTGGTGAAATTGAGCAAACCGGGTTTATAATTTAAAGTCCCATTTATGTTAGCAGCAGTAAATTTTCTCCATTTGAAATTGTTTAAAACAAAAGAAATATCAGCCTCAATTCCTTCAGGCATTTTTACGGCTCTTTTGATGTTACTTTTATCTGCAGAATTACTGGCAGATAAGTTTATTACATCAATGTTATCAGCTGTTATACTGGCATTGATTTTAATTATTTCTGGTTTTCCTGCCAGCCATGCTGGCAGATTACCAAATTCTCCTGTAATCTTAATACGCTGGTTATTGTAGGAAAACACCAGGTCGTCGGTCCATAATGATGAAGCGATAAAAATGTTACCTGAGACATCATTGAATGAAAATCTTTCATTTTTGTGATTTATTGAAAGGGATTTAAACTGAATATTTGCCTGTGGATTAAGATTGAAAATATCAGCCGCATTTAGCTTTTTGGTTTTTCTTGGCAATGGACCTTCAAGTTTCAGGTTTAATCGTGCAGACCCTTCTCCGGATATGAGCCATGGTATGCTTACAAGTTTTTTTAAATCTTCTGGAACAATTTCTCCGGAAAAGTTAAGTTTTATAAAAGGATTTTTAAGATTTTCTGCAGAAAAGGAAATATAATATTCTGCATTTCCAATCATAAATGAACATTGCTGTATATTAAGTTTGCCTCTCGGGTAGTCAGAACCATCTCCACCTGTAAAATTTCCGGAAAAAGAAATATTTTCCACCAGTATATCTGTTTTTCTATTGTAAAGCTTTCCTTTATCAATTGAAAATGCCATTTGGGTGAATAAATTCTTTGTGCGGTTTAATGGACCTGATAAAATGCAGCTGGCGTTCAGTAATCCACCTGCAGTAAAATCAGTATATTTTTCAATAAGCTTCTGTGGGAGGTATTTCTTTGCTTTTGAAAGGTCAATGTTTTGTCCCTCAATTTTTAGTAAAAGTTCATTTTCTGGTTTTATATAACCTGTTAGCTTGAGAGAAAGGCCCTCAAATTTTAGAATACTGTTTTGAAAAGTTAATTGTTCATCTGATTTTCTCAGACTAATGTCTGCATATACCTGAATGTCAGGTTTTATATTTAATGAACCAATATTGAATTGATTAACAAGAATTCCTGATATGCATGAAAAGTCGAGATTTTTTCCACCAATTTTGGTTCGTAATTTTCCATTATTTATAACACCGGAAATTGAAATGTCGGTGGCCTTGTTTAAATAAGTTGCTTTAAGATTGCGTATTACAATTTTATCAAGGTCAATTTCATTATCATAGTTCCCTTTATTTGAATCTGATATTTTAAAATTAATTCCCCCAAGGCTGTCGGTAATAAGAAAAAGTTCTCCGTCGCTTATTGTTATACTTTCAATAGAATATTTTTTTTTGAGTATATCAGTAATTTTAAATTCAAGTGATGCGGTACCAGCCCTGAGCAGAGTGTCGGTATTAATTCCTGTCCACTGAGTTCTGTCGAATGATTCGGAAGAAAAAACGGTAAGATTCAGTAGTTCAAATGAAGCTTTTGGGAAACGTTTTATCAGAGAAAGTCTGTATTTTTCGAACTCGAATTTTGTTGACAGATTCCTGTTGATTGAATCAATAACGGCAACTACTGCCTGGTTCTGGAAAACAAGTGCAGTTAATATCATTGCAGTCAAAGTAATAATTATTCCTGCTACAATCCATGCAAATATTTTCACAACCAGCTTCATTAGGAAACCATTTTAACTGACAGTAGTTTACTGTATTGTTAAATCAAGATTAGATCTTCTTTTGAATGAGAAATGAGAGGTCATCATTATTGCCTGCTTCAAAAGGTTCTGCATTTTTAATGAATATTCGAGCGCTTTTGGGTCCTATAAGTTTGACATTTTTGCCTTCAATCAGCAGCATTGTGCCTTCTCTCAGGCCAGCCACATAAATTCCTGGATTTAATTCTATAAACTCCCGTATCCTTTGTTCGCGGGTTTCACCGGCAAAACCTTCAGGATTAGCGTCAAGGTAATGAGGATTAATCTGAAATGGAATAAGGCAGAATGCTTCAAAAGAATCCGGTTCAGTAATCGGCATATCATTGGTTGTTCGGATTGTCGGACATGCGATATTGGCACCAGCACTCCATCCAATATATGGAGTCCCTGAGAATACTTTTTCCCTTACCGGTTCAATTAGTTTGTTCTCCCTTATCATTTTCAGAAGTTTCCAGGTATTTCCACCTCCAACGGCAATTACTTCAGCTTTTTTTATTGCAGTAACTGGATCAGTGAAATGATGTATTGATTTGATTTTGTAACCTCCTTCAATGAACTTCTGACTCACCTTTTTTTCATATTCATCGTATGAGAAAGTAACAGCTGCATAAGGTATAAACAGAATTTCTGCTTGTTTGCTGCCAAGAAAACTTTTTATATGGGGAAATGCATGTTCAAGATAACCCTCCCCTGCATTGGTTGAATTGCTTATGAGTAACAGTTTCATTAGATTACAAATGAATATATGACGCAAAGATAATCATTCTTGCTGCTGAATTTTGAGATGTTGTTCTATTATCAGATTATTTTAGTAAATTGGATAAAATTTCAATAAACAATGGAGTTAAAATACAGTGCCCATATTTACATTGTCTCATTACTTTTGTTATTATGTCTTTCCTGTAATTTATTCAGAAAGCCTGATAATATAATCGTTTCGGATAAGTTTAAAGAAATTTCAGATGATTCACTTCTTTCACTTGTTCAGTATCAGACCATATTGTATTTTACTGAAGGAGCCGAACCTACATCGGGCATGGCAAGGGAAAGGATACATATGGATGGCATTTATCCGGAAAATGACATGAATGTAGTTACCACAGGTGGTTCCGGATTTGGTATAATGGCAATAATTGCAGGTATGGAAAGAGGTTTTATCCCAAGAAACAGGGGTATAAATCAATTGAAGAAAATAGTTGATTTTCTTAAGAAGGCTGACAGGTTTCACGGAGCATTTCCTCACTGGTTATATGGAGAGACGGGAAAAGTGAAACCTTTCTCAGAGAAAGATAATGGAGCTGATATTGTTGAAACAGCATATCTGATGCAGGGTCTGCTGGCTGCGCGGCAATATCTTAGTAATGGGAATGCTGAAGAGCAGGAACTTGCTGCAACAATGGATACACTGTGGAGGGAAGTTGAATGGGACTGGTTTACAAAAGGAGGAGAGAATGTGATTTATTGGCACTGGTCACCTGAATTTCAATGGGAAATGAATCATCAGGTTCGCGGATACAACGAGTGTCTTATACTTTATATTCTGGCTGCATCATCGCCAACACATCCTGTTCAGGCGAGTGTTTACCATGAGGGATGGGCAAGGGGAGGCGCAATAAATACTGTTTCAGGCCATTATGGGTATAGTTTAAGTTTAAGGCATAATGGTGCAGAAGAATATGGCGGACCTCTTTTCTGGGCACATTATTCCTATCTGGGGCTGGATCCAAGGAATTTAAAAGACAGGTATGCTAATTACTGGCAGGAAAATGTGAATCATACGCTTATTAACTGGAAGTGGTGTACGGAGAATCCAGGAAAACATGTCGGTTATAGCGAAGCTTGCTGGGGACTGACCGCTAGCTATTCCCCGTCTGGGTACTTTGCACACAGACCTGGAGATAAAACTGATCTGGGAGTTATTTCTCCTACCGCAGCATTATCTTCAATTCCATATACCCCCGATAAATCAATAGCAGCTCTAAGATATTTTTACTATAACCTTGGAACCAGAATCTGGGGCAAGTATGGTTTTTACGATGCCTTTTCATTGGAAAAAGAATGGTTCCCTCAACGTTATCTGGCAATAGACCAGGGGCCTGTACCTGTAATGATTGAAAATTACAGATCGGGTTTATTATGGTCTTTATTCATGAGTTGTCCTGAAATTATAACCGGACTCAATAAACTTGATTTCGAGACCGGTTATTGAAACTATATGGTCATAATCAGTTGATTCAGTCGTTAATTGTAAAAGCAAAACCTATTTCAAAAGGATGTAATGAATATCCACCAGGGCTTTTTCCTGATTTAAAAAGCGCAACAGGATAGTATGTTGCGTAAACATGAATATTTTCAAAACCCACTCTTGCAGTATAACCGTATCTTAACATGTTAAGACTGAAATCATCATCAGATTTAACTTTATCTCCATTATCATACACCATTTTGGTATGGGAACCTGCTTTAATACCTCCAATAATACCGCAAGCCAGATTGATTTGCTTGCTGTCAGTCGGTATTTGAAGTTCCATCATAACTGGCAATGTAATATAAAGGGTTGTGAATTTAGATTTTTTTAAAATACCATCCGGATCGAGTCTGGTAATTACACCATTTACTCCTTTGATTATATTGTTGTTTCCGTCGAAATGATAATTATTCCAGTTCAGCCCTAATCCGGTTACAAGACCTATGTGCCGGGTAAAACCAAAACTCTGCTGTGCGAAGTTGAGATTAAAGCATATTGATTTTCCTGTATGGAGCGACATGTAATCTATATCGTCGGGAATAACAAAACTATAATTATCAGTAAGAAGATTATTGAAACCTATATCGAAGCCTGCCCAATGTCCTTTGAATCTTCTGAAACGTCTATCACGCCGCTCTCGGCGGTCATCATTATCAGAATAATCTGAAGCAGATTTCATTTCTTTGTTATCTTCTCGAGAATCATATTTTTCAAATTTAATACGTGACTTACCTTCAAGAGATTCAAGTATTTCAATACCCCTGTTGCCGATTTTCAGTCTGAATGCTTCATTATTATCCTGAATACTTAACAGGCTATCACCAATAACTACTTTTGTTTCCTGAGAATACGGTATCGGTGTGTTCTTATCATTTTCCCCAGAAACTTCTTTCTGAGTTACTCCTTCCGTAACTGCAGTTGCGAATAATGTAATTAATAATATTATCAATGCTCTTTTCATTTTAAAGTTTTTTAAATTTCAAATATGAGACGTTTAATGTATGTTAAAAGTTACTCGGAAGCTTCATTTCTCTTTACCGGAATATTAATTTTTATGAGTTTGGAATTGAAATTTATTGCCAATAATTCACCTTTTTCATCGGTGTATTCTTTAAAGCTCATCTGCCAACCCAGGATTTTATTAAGCCCTTTTATACTGGCTTCTGCAATTTCATAAGATTTAATGGCATCCTCCCGGCCAGAATTGGTTCTAAGAATCTTTTCCCTGACAAATTTTGTAAAATAATATTTGAGACCCTGATCAGTTTCTTCATCATTTATAGCAGTTGTGCTATTGAATTTTACATCAGGCATCATTTTTTCAATAGCGATCCGGGATAGCACCAGATTATCCTTAAATGCTAAAGGTGATGGAATTATGATTTCTTGTCTGCTATTTTCATCTAAATCAGGTGATGGAATAGGCATTACCGGTGTGATGTTTTTCCTGGGAAATCTATTCTGTTTGGTTTCCGTAGTGTAAGTTTTAGTTGTGTAAGGAGTTACTATTTCTGGAGTTGCAATTTTATCAGGATTTTTTTGTTGTATTTCTTCATCTGAGAGAGTGATATTGTTATTGTTTTTATTATTGATTTCATCCGAAGTGAAAATCCATATTGCAATAAAAAGGCAGGCTGCCGCACTGAGAACAGGAACCAGAAAACGAATTGTTTTTTCAGCAATACCTCGTTTGCGGAGTTTGTTTTTATTACGGAACTCAACAACAGGCGGATGGAGCTTTATTTTCTGTATTTGATTAAATGTATTTCTTTTTTCAGAACGGCTTTCAAGGTATTGCATAAGTTCTGCAGCCTCTTCGGATGAAATGTCATTTTCAAGTGCACTGACACATAATAGTTCGAACTGATCTTCAGGCAGATCTGTGATGCTCTTTTTAAGTTTGTTTTTGAAAGGATACTTTGTGTCTTCAGGTATAGTATTAAATTCTGCAAGAAAACTTAGTTCCTCTCTGATTTCAGGATTTTCGTCAAGAAATTGCATTAACAGGCAGGTCTGTTCCTCATTAAGGCGGCCGTCGAGGTAATCAAGAATCCATATTTCATAATTTGTCCTGTCCGGTTTCATTTCTCAAAGTACCGTTTCAATTTTTCCAATAAAGCTTTTTAAAGCCAGTCGGCCTCTGTAAATATTTATTTTTACCTGTGCTTCGGTCAATCCTGTAATTTCCCCAATTTCCTTGTAACTATATCCCTCATAATCACGAAGCAATAAAGGTATTTTCTGATATTCTGGCAGCCGGTCGAGTGCAATGTGAAGTATTTCATTAAGGTCGGTATAATATGACTCATAACTTATTTCATTTTCCTGTTCAATCGGGATTATTCTTTTTTCTTTACGTATAATATCAATCATACGGTTATAGGCTGTGGAAAAGAGCCATGCTTTTACTACCTTAAAATCTATCTCGGTTACGTGCCGCCATAGTTTTTCGTATGCATCCTGTACAACGTCATTTGCCCTGTCATCATCTTTCAGATTGCTTCTGACAAAACGATACAGTGCATCAGAAAAATCATCAACTGCTTTGTTGTATTCTTTTACTGTCATAAAAGTTTTAACACTATAAAGACGGATAAAAGTGCTGAAAGTTACATCCAGATAAAAAAAAGAGGTTATCATCAAGATAACCTCCATTTAAATTTATTTTGGAATTCAATTCTTTGGTATGTAAACTCTTACCCAGTCTATTTCCATTGATGTCATACTGTTAACCGGAGCAGTTACCCCACCTGCAAGATTGATATACATTGGTTCCTGGGGAATGTTTTCTGTTGTACTGAAAGCTTCAACACCATTAATTTTCCATATAAGTTTATCAGAAGTCCATTCTAGAGTAAAGATGTAGCTCTTTTGTGCATATTTTCCACTCACTTTTGATTTAATCTGTTTTCCGTCTTCAGTAAAGAGTGTGAACCATACTTTTCCTCCTGCAGTGGTGCAGATATTGATGTGTGGAGTCGTTTTTTCCCCAACAAGCCAGAATGAATGGCGGGCATTTGGGTCACCAAGTTTTATTTTTGCAGTAAAGATTCCGTATTTCTGCCTGAACGAATTTCCGGTATTAATTATTCCTGATGTATAATTGAATTCTTTAATTGTAAATCCCCGCACAGGCGACCAGGCTTTGCCTTGAATTTTTTGCGGCTTTGTAATTATTTTCAGGTAACTATGACGAATTTCAAAATTATCTTTTTCAGTATAAAAATGAAGGTCAGATTCAAGTGAATATCGGTCGTGCAGGAGTTTTTCGCCCCAGTAATAATTTGTCAGCCATCTTTTTGTATCGAGCGTGTCACTGTCAAACTCTTCACTGAAAACAAGTTCTCTTTTTTTCAGGACATCAAATTTGTCCGAATCTTTTGTTTTTAAATACCATACAATATCGGGGTCATTTTTAAGGTCGAGATACTCTTTAAGTGTTTTATATTCTTCAGTTTTCTGAAATCTGTTTTTGTCAAGAAGAAATGCCTTTTTTTCCTGGAATTCTTTTGAACTTGTGTATTCTTTTAATTCGTTGAATCTGGCAAGCCTTGATGAGCCATCAATATTCAAGAAATTTGCATATTCTTTTGAATTTTTAAAACTGTAATACTCTTTTATATCCGGGGATGAATCCATCTGTTTAAATTCTGCCAGTTTTCTGGCATCATCCGAACCTGAGAAATCTTTTGATTTCATTCTTTCTCTGAACCCTGCTTCAGATACAAGCTGTTTTAGTTCTTCGTATTTTTTTATCTTTTCAGAACCGTCAAGTTCCCTGAATCTTTTAAGAGCGTTTCCTTCGACAGTCCTGAAGTACATAACAATATCTTTGGCTTTTTTCAAAGAAAGAAATTCTTTTTCTTTAGCATATTCTTCAGAGTTTTTATATGAAAGACTTTCAATTTCTTTCTTTTTCTGTTTAAAACCTTCTGAATTGACAAGTTCATGCAATTCATTGAACCTTGCAAGCTTTTGTGATTCAGAAATTGATTTTAGCCTTTCAAACTCTGCTAGAAGTGTTTTTTCTTCCTGCTCAATTTTTTCGGTTGAGGGAATAAGGCCTAGTAAAAGCTTTAAACTTGCCATGAGTTTATAAATTTTGATATAACATGCTAAAGATAAAAAACTTTTATTAATTACTGATTAACCATTTGAATGATTATATACAACAATTTAATTTAATCATGTAAAGTTATGATTAAAAAAACTAAATATAACAAATTACAGAAATAAAATTGCTTCATTTAAAAATATATAACTAAAAACGAAATCTGTAATACATTGTTTTATAGACGTTAAAAAAAATTAAAAAGTGCCTCTTCTAAGTAACATGAAAAAATAGAAGTCTGGCTTATTCGTTTATTTTTTTAAATTTGCTCTCATTATTTAATACAGTTAGATTTATGAAATCGAATAGAAGAACTTTCTTAAAGACTGCATCAGTTGCTGCTGCCGCGTCGGTTATACCTTTTGAAGCGTTTTCCATAGGCAGGCCCGGTGTATCTCCGAGTGACAGAATAAGAGTGGCATTAATAGGTGGAAATAGTATGGGCTGGAACGATTTAGCCTCTTTCCTGAAGAACAAGGAGGTTGAGTGTGTTGCCATATGTGATGTTGACCGAAATGTTCTTAACAGGCGAACAGATGACATTGTTAAATTGGGATTCCAGAAACCCAGGTTATATGTAGATTACAGAAAGATGCTTGAAAGCAAGGATATTGATGTAGTTATAATTGGTACGCCCGACCACTGGCATTGTCTTATGCTGGTTGATTCACTGGAAGCTGGCAAGCATGTGTATGTAGAAAAACCGATTGGCAAATCGATTGCCGAGATAAATGTTATGCAGAAGGCTGTAAAGAAACATGGAAAGATGGTGCAGGTAGGGCAGTGGCAGAGGAGTCAGCCCCATTTTGTTGATGCAATTAATTTTCTTAAGTCCGGAAAACTGGGGCGTATCAGGGTTTGTAAAGCCTGGTCGTTTGTTGACTGGAAGGGAGCTGTACCAAAAGTACCGGATTCTCCAGTACCAGAAGGTGTTGATTATGACCGGTGGCTGGGACCTGCTCCTAAAAGGCCGTTCAATCAAAACAGATTTCACCAGTCATGGAGGTGGTACTGGGATTATGCAGGTGGATTAATGACCGACTGGGGTGTGCACCTTATTGATTATATACTTTATGGAATGAATAAGGCTGTTCCCAAATCAGTTATGGCTATAGGTGGTAAATATGCTTTCCCTGACGATGCAATGGAGACACCTGATACAATGACAGCGGTATATGATTTTGAAGACTTTATGATGATCTGGGAACATACAATAGGGATCGGACTAGGAAACTGGAGAAGACCTCATGGGATGGCTTATACAGGTGAAAATGGAACACTTGTTCTTGACCGTAACGGCTGGGAAGTGATTCCAGACAAAGGGAGAATGGAAGCAGTGCCTTTGCAGAAAAATGTTGGTTCTGGACTGGACCTTCATGTAAGAAATTTTCTAGACTGCCTTGAGAATAATACCCCGCAAAAGCTTAATGCCAGCATAGATGTAGGAAGAGATGTAGCATTGGTTGCACACATGGGAAATATCGCTTTCCTGACCGGCGAAAAGGTATACTGGGATAATGCAAAACAGCAATTTACTTCAGCTGCTGCCAATAGACTTATTACTCCGGTATATTATAACGGATATAAGTTGCCAAAATACTAATTTGCTGTATCCAGTTATAGCCCTGAAATAGTTTTCTTTATTGCGGGCCATTTTTCGGATTCAATACGTGCCCCTGTTATTTCTATAACTTTTGCTGCAAGGTAGGAGCCATATTGTCCGCATTTTTCAAGGGATTTGTCGGATGCCAATCCATAAAGAAAACCAGCAGCATAAAGATCACCTGCACCAGTAGTATCCCTGCATTCCACCCGAAAAGGTTGTACCTTAATAATTTTGTTACCACTTTGTATAAGAGAACCATTAGCTCCTGTTTTTATAACGGCAATTTCACATTTTTGGGATAAGTCCTTAAGTGATTCTTCCGGTTCTTTACCTGTATATGCTCTGGCTTCTTCGGAATTGGCAAACAAAATATCAGTATAATTGACTATTACCTCTTTAAAAGCATCTATATTGTCATTTACCACATTGTAACTTGCCAGGTCGAGTGCAACTTTCATTTTAAGTGATTTAGCCAGAGAACAGGCTTTGACCACAAAATCTTTATTGTATATAAGATATCCTTCGAGGTATAGAATATCATATTCTGAAAACAGTTCTTTTTTCAGGTCGTCAACAGACAACTCTACGGCTGCGCCGAGATATGTGGCAAAAGTTCTTTCACTATCGGGAGTGACAAGGGATATAGCTGTGCCTGTAGGGTTGTTCAGTTTTTTGATGAAGGTTTTTACACCTGCTTTACAGAGTTCAGAATCAAATAGTTTCCCTGTTTCGTCTTTGCCTGTAGCTCCAAGAAAGCCGGTTTTTACTCCAAGCATTGCCAGGCCGTAAATGGTATTTGCTGCAGATCCCCCAGGTGCAAACGTGCTCTGAAATTTTTTAGTTGCTTCTCTTATTTTCAGCGAAGTGGTTTTGTCCACGAGTTGCATACTTCCTTTAGGCAGGGAAAATTTTTCAAGTATTTTTTCATCGTCTATAAATGTTACGATGTCAACCAGAGCGTTACCTATTCCAAGAATTTTTTTCATAAAAATTTTTTCAAAGATATTGTTAAATTCACTAAAAGCCTGTAATTTTGCCACGCAAAAATTTGATGCGTTAAAAATTCCTCAGTAGCTCAGCTGGTTAGAGCGGCGGACTGTTAATCCGTAGGTCGCAGGTTCGATCCCTGCCTGGGGAGCGAAGTTTGAAACTTCCCTGATGATTTTTTTATAATAAGTTCTGTCTTGATAATCCTGGTAATAAATTCTCCTGAGATTTTATTTTCTATCCTGCTGATCAGTAATTTTGCTGCTTCTCTTCCGATATCATAGCCATGTTGTTCAACAGAAGTAAGCGGAGGGTCGGTAAGGTCTGAAATCATGCCGCTGGTGAAGCCTACAACAGAAATATCTTCAGGGATATTTAACCCCGATGTTTTAATAACTTTCATAGCTTCAGCTGCTGTCAGGTCGTTGACGGCAAAAATACCATCTGGCCTATTTTCTCTCTTAATAAGTCCGGGCACAATTAATCTTGCATCATTGGCAGTATCGCATTTTATAATATTTTCTTCTTTTATTGTAAGCCCAGCTTTTAATATAGCCTTAATGTATCCTTTCATTCTTTCCTGGGCGATTTTCAGGTTCTGGGGTCCAGCCAGATGTACAATTTCCCTGCAACCATCATTGATCAGGTGGCTGACTGCGCAAAAAGCCCCTTCTTCATCATCGACAATTACTTTATCGGTTTCCAGCTCCTCACATATCCTGTCAAAAAATACAAGGGGAATTTCATATTCTTGAATTTTCTTAAAATGGTCGTATTTGTCAGTAGTTTTTGACATTGAGACAAGTATCCCGTCGACCCTTCCTGAGAGAAGTGTCTCTACTGCCCGTACTTCCCTATCGTATGATTCGTTCGACTGGCAAAAAATTACCTGATAACCAGAATTATAAGCTTCATCTTCAATACCGCTGATAACGGTTGAAAAAAAATAATGAACAATTTCCGGAATAATAACACCGATCGTTTTACTCAGTCCAATTTTAAGGCTTAGGGCTATAGGATCAGGCCTGTAATTAAGCTTTTCAACCAGTTCCCTTACGGCTTTTTTTGTTTCATCTGAAATATCGGGATGATCCTTCAATGCTTTTGAAACGGTTGAGGGTGATATACCAAGCTCTTTTGCTATATCTTTGATGGTTATCTGTGTCTTTTTATGCATACTCTCTGATAAGCGTCATAAATTTACACTTTATTATCTCTCTTTTTTCAAACTTTTAAACTTAAAATCATTGACAATAAGCAAAACATATATTTTAAAAAATCAACAGTCGGTAGTTTAAAAATAATCTTGTTTACATTTCAAACGTTTGCGGCAAAAAATTCTTAATTTATTGAAAATTAATGTATTTAATATTGTTTTTTAATTGTTTTTTATTAAATTTGTTACATTGTAAAATCATTATTGAGTTTTCAGCATTTAAATTGTAACTAATTTAAAACTAATTTTTTATGAAGAAAAGTATCATATTATTTCTGTGGATGTTTTTCCTGGGAGTGTTCTTTACAGGAGCACTTTATGCGCAGGGAATAAGAGTCACAGGTAAAGTTACGGATGCTTCGGATGGGTCTCCTCTAACAGGTGTAACGATTATTGAAAAGGGGACATCTAACGGCACCATGACTGATGCCAGTGGTAATTATGCAATTACTGTATCTCCAACATCAGTTCTACAATTTTCATATGTGGGATATTTGAGTCAGGAAATACCGGTAAATAACAGGACAACGATTGATGTTTCACTTGCAGTTGATGTGCAGGCATTGCAGGAAGTAGTTGTCATTGGTTATGGTACAGTTACCAAAAAAGATGCAACAGGTTCGGTTGTTGCAATAGGGACACGTGATTTTAACATGGGTTCGGTTGCAAGGCCTCAGGAACTTATTATAGGTAAGATTCCCGGTGTACAGATTACAACATCAGGTGGGGATCCTACTGCCGGGGCGACGATAAGAATAAGGGGTGGCTCGTCCCTGTCAGCAAGCAATGATCCTCTTATTGTTATTGACGGTGTTCCGATAGACAATGCAGGCGTTTCAGGAATGCCAAACCTATTAAGTCTTATCAACTCAAACGATATTGAATCATTCACTGTACTAAAAGATGCCTCAGCTACAGCTATATATGGCTCAAGGGCATCCAATGGTGTTATAATAATAACGACCAAAAAAGGTCTGACAGGAAGGCCTTTAAAGGTTACGTATGACGGATCAGTTTCCGTAGGTTTCAGAACCGGCGAAGTAAAAGTCCTCTCTCCAGAAGAGTTCAGATCGCTCGTTTATTCGAGGTATCCTCAGGGCTCCCAGGCAGTTCAGCTAATGGGAAAATATAGAACCGACTGGCAGGATGAAATTTTTCAGACCGCATTCTCACTCGATCAAAATCTGAGTTTTTCAGGAAGTTATAAATCTCTTCCTTATCGTTTTTCGGTGGGGTACACAAATGAAAAAGGTCTGCTGAAAACCTCAGGACTTGAAAGGCTTACTTCAACTCTGAACCTCAATCCGAGCCTTCTTGACAATCATCTTACTTTCAATATCAATGCGAAATATATGAACGTAAGAAACAGGTTTGCTGACCACGGAGCCATTGGAGCTGCTGTGTCAATGGACCCGACACAGCCTGTTTATGACCCTTCAAGCAGTAATTACGGAGGTTACTTTACATGGAAGCAGCCTAATGGTGATCCTATTACCATCGGGGTAACAAGCAACCCTGTTGCTCTTCTTGACCTGAGAAATGACAGATCGATGGTTCACAGATTTCTTGGTAATATTGAAATGGGTTACAGACTCCATTTTCTTCCCGATCTTAAATTAACTGTCAATGCAGGAGCAGACTATTCCTGGAGCGATGGGAAAGTAATTGTTTCAGAAATGGCTGCCTGGTACTGGAATTCAGGGAAAGGAAGATATAATACTTACACTCAGAACAAGAAGAATGAACTGCTCGATATTTATATAAATTATAAAAAGGATATAGAAGAGATAAAGAGCAGGATTGACTTTACAGCAGGTTACTCATGGCAGCATTTTTACAGAGAAGGAAGTTATCTTGAAAGAAACTATGCAAAGACAATTACCTATCAGGATAATGAATATTTCACAGAAAGTTATCTTATCTCATTCTTTGGGAGACTTAATTATGTTTTGCTGAACAGATACCTGCTTACTTTTACGCTCCGTGATGATGGATCTTCGAAATTTGCAAAAGAAAACCGCTGGGGTCTTTTCCCGTCACTGGCTCTGGCATGGGACATTAAAGAAGAAAGCTTCCTTAAAAGTGGAAACTTCTTCAGTGCACTTAAATTAAGACTGGGTTACGGTATAACAGGCCAGCAGGATATTGGCGGTGATTATCCTTATCTTGCAAGATATACATACGGCCAGGAAAATGCAAGGTACCAGTTCGGAAATACATTTGTAACTACTCTCCGCCCCGAAGGATATGACAGAAATCTCAAGTGGGAGGAAACAACAACTTACAATGTTGGTATTGATTTCGGAATCCTGAAAGACAGAATAAGTGGTACAGCTGAGTATTACTACCGTCCGACTAAAGACCTTCTTAATACAATTGATGTACCTGCAGGGACAAATCTGACAAACCGTATAACCACAAATGTTGGTAATCTTATTAACAAAGGATTTGAATTCTCTCTTAATGTTAAACCGTTGGTGAATCCAGATTATTCCTGGTCAGTTGGAGTCAATGCCACAATTAACAAGAATGAAATAACAAAGCTCACTGCTGTTGATGATCCTAATTTTATTGGAGTTGAAACTGGAGAAATTTCTGGTGGTGTTGGCAATTACGTTCAGATTAATACTGTCGGATATCCCAGGAATTCATTCTTCCTTGCAGAACAGGTTTATGATGCACAGGGCAATCCAATAGACAATCTGTATGTTGACAGGAATGGTGACGGAATTGTAACATCACAGGGTCTGTCAGACAGGTACAGGGTAAAAGATCCCTATCCTGACGTCCTTATGGGATTTAATTCAATGTTCAGATACAAGAACTTTGATTTCAGTTTTAATGGAAGGGTAAGTATTGGCAATTATGTTTACAACAATGTTGCTTCTGGCAGCTCATATGCAGGACTTTATGCTTCCGTTGGTGCCCTCAACAATCTGCACAGGAGTATTCTTACAACCAAATTCTCAAATCCCCAGTACTGGTCAGACCATTTCCTTGAGAACGGGTCTTTCCTGAGAATGGACAATGTGAACCTTGGATACAATTTCGATAATATTGGTTCATCAACAGGTTCTCTGAGAGTATATCTTTCAATTCAGAATCTGTTTATAATTACGAAATATTCAGGTCTTGATCCTGAAATATTTAACGGTATAGACAATAATATTTATCCGCGTCCAAGGACATTTATGCTTGGCGCAAGATTAGATTTTTAACTTTTAATACCAGACAGATATGAGTACTAAATATTTTAAAGCCACAGCAATTTCGATGATAGCCATATTAATGGCTCTTGCATCGTGTGTGAAAGATCTGGATACTGTTCCTATAGATCCTCTGGTAATTACTTCTGCCACAGTATATAAAGACACAACAGCCTACAGGCAGGTTCTTGCAAAATGTTATGCTGGTCTGGCACTTTCCGGACAGCAAGGGCCTCACGGAAATCCTGATATAAGTGGCATTGATGAGGGTTTTTCACAGTATCTGAGGCAATACTGGCTTGCCCAGGAGCTTACAACTGACGAAGCAGTTATTGCCTGGAATGACGGAACACTGAAAGATTATCATTTCCAGACCTGGACTTCAGGTGGTGAGTTTATCAAGGCGCTTTACAACAGAATATATTATCAAATATCTCTATGCAACGAGTTTATCAGGGAGTCGTCGGAAGATAAGCTGTCGCAGAGAGGTTTTACAGAAGCTGAAAAAGCGACTGTGAGAATGTACAGGGCTGAAGCAAGATTTCTGAGAGCTCTGAGCTACTATCATGCAATCGATCTTTTCGGTAATGTTCCCTTTGTAGATGAGACAAATACTGTAGGAGCTTTTCTTCCGAAACAAATTTCGCGCAAAGATTTATTTAATTATCTTGAATCTGAACTCCTTGATATTGAAAGCCAGCTAAAAAATGCGAAAACTAACGAATACGGGAGAGCTGACAAGGCAGCAGCATGGATGCTTCTTGCCAAGCTTTATCTGAATGCTGAAGTTTATATCAAGGAAGCCAGATATACCGATGCACTCACATGGATAAAGAAAGTAATTGCAAGTCCTTATACAATAGAAGCTAATTATGCATATCTTTTCCTTGCTGATAATAATCTTTGCAATGAAATAATTTTCCCTATTGCCTTTGACGGTGTGAATACTAAGACATGGGGTGGTACAACCTTCATTGTAAATGCTGCAGTGGGAGGAAACATGTCTCCTGCAGAATTTGGAATCGGAAGTGGTTGGGGCGGAACGCGCACAACTCCACAGTTTGTTGATAAGTTTCCTGATGTAACAGGTACCACCGATAAAAGAGCGATGTTCCATACCAGTGGACAATCGAAATCGATTTCTGACATTTTCCTCTTTACCGAAGGTTATGCTATCAAGAAGTGGAAGAATATCAAAAGGGATGGGACACCCGGGAAAGACAGGACTCATCCGGATACAGATTTTCCAGTGTTCAGGCTTGCTGATGCATATCTGATGTATGCAGAGGCTGTGCTGAGGGGAGGAACTGGAGGGGATATCAATACAGCGCTTGGATATGTTAATGCATTGAGGCGCAGAGCTTACGGTGATGAATCGGGTGATATTACCGCCGATCAGCTCGACCTGAATTTTATTCTTGATGAAAGAGCAAGAGAACTTTACTGGGAATGCCACCGCAGAACAGACCTTATAAGGTTTGGTAAGTTCAGTAATTCGACTTATATCTGGGAATGGAAAGGCGGGATAAAAGAAGGAGTATCAACAAGCAGCCACTTAGATCTGTTCCCGATTCCTTCATCCGATATAGGAGCAAATCCGAATCTGGTTCAGAATCCAGGATATTAATATGATAACGTAAAATCTCAGGTATATGAAAACAAAATATATATCATTATTTATTATAGTTCTTGGCCTGCTTTTTATCGCAGGTTGCGAGGAGCTACCAGAAGGTCCTTTTCTTAAAAGTGAGAAGGAAATTGTAAAACCTAAATTTTCAAATCCTTCAGGAGGTACAAGTTTCAACATAACTGAAGCAAACGAAAATAATGTGATGACCACATTTAAGTGGTCAGCCGCTGATTATGGTTTCCAGGCAGCAGTTACCTATTCCTTGCAGGTTTCCATTAACAATTTTAAGGATATTAATGATATAGGAGTGACAACAAAGACAGAGCTGGAAATCCTTAATTCAAAAATGAATACTGTACTGCTCATTCTAGGGGCGGAGCCGGATGTTTCAGTTGCTGTTAAATGCAGGCTTAAAGCTTTCATTAATCCAAATGTGCCCCTTATTTATTCAGATACTTTAACCATTAATGTTAAACCTTTTGAAAAGGTAATAGAATATCCGAAACTTTATGTTCCGGGAAGTTATCAGGGTTGGGTATTGAATGAATCAACACCGGTTATAACATCAGCAAAAAGTGATGGTAAATATGAAGGCTATCTATATTTCCCGGATGCAAACACGGAGTTCAAACTGACAAAAGTACCAGCATGGGAAGAGCCCAATACAATAGGTGATCCTGATCCGAGTGGCATGTCGGGTACATTAAAGATTGGCAACTGGGGAGGTAACAATATTAAAGTTACCGGAGGACCCGGGCAGTTCAAGATCAATGCAAACCTCAACGAAGCAACCTATGCATGGGTGAAGACTACATGGGCTCTCATTGGTGATGCCACACCGGGAGGATGGGGCACAGATACACCTATGACATATAACATTAGTGAAAATACTTGGACGGTAACTGTAAATCTGATTGGCGGTAAATCGTTTAAATTCAGAGCTAACGGCGAATGGGCAATCAATCTTGGTGATACTGGGGGAGACAAGAAACTAGAATACAACGGCGATAACATCCCGGTTGCTGAAAATGGTAATTACACAATAACTCTTGATCTTAGCAAGACAATCTATAAATATAAGATTGTCAAGAACTGAATGGTTCCATGATGGTTTAAAGAGGTTATCATCAAAAAGTGATAACCTCTTTTTCGCTTATTTAAGATTTGTAATTAACGATTATAAATAACATGATAAACCGGCATATATTTTTAGCGATTCTGATTTTCATACTAAGCGGAACGATAACCTGTAAACGTCAGGGAGACAATTTGCAGCAAAAAAGAACATTTTACACCCCTGATACATTTGTTATGGGTGCTGACCTGTCGTATGTTAATCAAATTCTTGAGCATGGCGGGGTTTACAGGGATTCAGGTAAGATAAAGGATCCGTACCTGATTTTCAGGCAATACGGTACAAATGTAGTACGCTTCAGATTGTTTCATAATCCTGTTTGGATAAGGGGGGTTTATTCCCCTCCATCCGAAAAGATGTACAACGATTTGGCAGACGTTAAAGATGGAATCCGCAGAGCTAAATTACTTGGGATGAAAGTATGCCTCGATTTCCATTACTCCGACACATGGGCTGATCCATCAAAACAGATAAAACCAGCAGCCTGGCAGTCGCTCGATATTGCCGCACTTCGTGATAGTGTTTATAATTATACTTATAAAACGCTTAAAGAACTGGACAAAGAAGGTCTTATGCCTGAATATGTTCAGCCCGGAAATGAGATTAACCCGGGTTTCTTGCTTCCAGAAGGAAACCGCTGGAATGGCAACGAGAATAACATGATTTATCTTCTAAATGGTGCAATAAGTGCAATCCGGAGCGCTGGCAATTCAAGTCAGATAAAACCCCGAATTATAATCCATGTAGCACAACCTGAAAATGCTGATCCTTGGTTTGAAGGCCTCTGGCAAAAAGGATTAACAGATTATGATTTTATCGGGTTGTCTTATTACTATATATGGTCAAAAGTTAAACTCGAAGACCTTAGCAATTATATCTTAATGCTCAAAACAAAATATACGAAGGATGTAATGATAATGGAAACAGCTTATCCATGGACTACAGAGAATGCAGATAATTATGCCAATATAATTGATACAGGCAAATTGACTGACCGATTCCCCGCCACCCAGGAAGGTCAGTTCAATTATCTAAAAACACTTGTTCAGGAAATTATTGAAGGAGGCGGCAAAGGTGTTTTCTACTGGGAACCTGCATGGATTACATCTGAAATGAAGGATCTCTGGGGTACAGGTTCATCATGGGATTGCAATACTTTTTTTGATTTTCAGGGTAATACAATCAAAGGCATAAATTACATGACTGAAAAATATAATATCAGATAAAACAAATTATTTGTAGGATGTAAATTTTAAAATTTTGAAATGAATAAATTCCTGGCATCAGCGGTTCTTTTTCTTTTGTTTCTCTTAAGTGTTTCGGGGCAAATGGTTTCAACAGATCCAGCTGTTCCGACACCGGGCAGGGTAATTAAAATATACTATGATACAAATCAGGACGCTGGTGAACTTCATAATTATACCGGTGACATTTATGTACATACAGGGCTTATTCTGGAAGGTAGTCCAAACTGGCAGAAAGTTATAGGTACCTGGGGAAATAATGCGGTTCAGCCTAAACTAAATTATCTTGGCAATTACAAGTATGAGTTTATAATCTCTCCTAGTATTGAAGCATTTTATAATGTACTGCCGGGAGAAAAAGTCAAGAAAATTGCTCTTGTTTTCAGAAACTCAGATGGAACTCGTCAAACAAGACCCGATATTTTCATAGATGTTTTTGAAAGCGGTTTGAATGTAGTATTCACACTTCCTGAAAGGTTTTCAGTTGTTGTTGAAAAAAACAGTCTGCTTGGAGTAAGTGCTTCTGCTACGGATGCCGATTCAGTTTCGTTATACATTAATAATCAGTACTGGAAAAGTGGCAGAACCAAGGATCTCGTTACTGATACCATTATTGCGGAGTCTTACGGTGAATATTGGGTTAAAGCAGTTGCATGGGACTTGCCGCGATATGCGGCAGACTCTTTCTTCTGTCATGTTAGAAAATCGGTTGAAGTTGAAGAACTTCCACCCGGTGCCATTGATGGTATAAATTATATCAATGATACTTCTGTTATTCTGGTTCTTCATGCTCCATATAAAAACTATGTATTTGCAACAGGTGACTTTACAGATTGGCTGGCATGCAGTAAGGGTTATATGAAGAGAACACCAGACAATGAGCGTTACTGGGTAAGGATTGATGGCCTTGAACCAAAGAAGGAGTACAGGTTTCAGTATTTTGTGGATGGGGGACTTTATATTGCCGATCCTTATGCTGATAAAATACTTGACCCTTTTAATGATGATTTCATAACAGAATCGACCTATCCAGGACTGATAAAATATCCCAAAGGAATTACCAATGGTATGGTTTCAGTGCTCCAGACAGCACAAAATCCATATAAATGGAAAAATGAATTCTTCAATGCTCCCCCACCAGAAAAGCTTGTCATTTATGAACTGCTTTTAAGGGATTTTGTCGCTTCACATGATTTTAAGACTATTACTGATACATTAAATTATCTTAAAAATCTTGGTATAAATGCTGTCGAACTTATGCCGGTTACCGAGTTTGAAGGTAACCTGAGCTGGGGTTACAATGTAGCATTTTATTTTGCACCCGACAAATACTATGGACCTAAAGAATATTTCAAAGCTTTTGTTGACAGCTGCCACAGCAAAGGTATTGCCGTTATAATGGATCTTGTTCTTAATCATTGTTTTGGACAGTCTCCTTTTGTTCAACTATACCTGGATCATTACGGCGCTCAGGAAATAGTGATGAAGACTCCCAACCCCTGGTTCAATTCAGTCTCACCAAATCCGGTATATAAGTGGGGAGCAGATTTTAACCATGAGGCTCCGGCTACTCAGAAACTTGTTGACCGTATTACTTCATACTGGCTTACAGAGTATAAAATAGACGGTTTCAGATTTGACTTTACCAAAGGGTTCACAAACACACCTGGCGAAGGGTGGACATATGACGCTTCGAGGATTGCAATTCTGAAAAGAATTGCAGGTAAAATCTGGGAGGTCAATCCTTCGGCATATGTGATTCTTGAACATTTTACTGAAAATGCTGAGGAAAAAGAACTCGCCGAATATGGGATGCTTATATGGGGTAATTTAAATTATCAATTTGCAGAAGCAGTTATGGGCTACGATTCAGATCTTTCAGGAGCAACCCATATAGCCAGAGGATGGAAAGTTCCAAATCTGGTTTCTTATATGGAAAGCCATGATGAGGAAAGAATTATGTACAAAGCTCTTGCTTATGGAGCTTCTGCCCCCGATTATAATGTCAAAAATCTCCAGACAGCTTTACGGAGGATGGAACTGGCAGCTGTGTTTTTACTGTCAATTCCCGGACCCAAGATGATATGGCAATTCGGGGAGTTAGGATATGACATCTCAATAGATTATTACGGAAGAACAGGTGAAAAACCTCTGCTATGGAATTACTTTTCGATACCGGAAAGGCGAAGACTTTACAGAGTTTACAGTGTAATGAACAATCTGAGGCAGACCTGTGATGCTTTCAGTAATACTTTTTTTACATATTCCCTTTCAGGCAAACAGAAAAGCATAATTCTTGGTTCACAGAACATTAAAGTATATGTTGTTGGTAATTTTGATATTTCAACAGCAACTTTTATACCTCTTTTCCCGCAAACCGGAAAATGGTATGAATATTTTAGTGATGATTCACTGACAGTAAATTCATTCAGTGACCCTCTTACTTTACGTCCTGGAGAGTACAGAATTTATACAACTGTAAGACTCCCATCTCCTAAAGAGTATCTGGGTGTACAGGAAATACTTGATAATGATTTGATATCTGTAAATGCCTATCCTAATCCATCAAAAGATAAGTTTTATTTTACTGTCAATACCAAACTACCGGGTTTATTGACTCTGACAATTTACAATTCAACCGGAAACACAATATGGCAAAAGAAAATGCCGGCTTTAAATGAATTCACTGTTGAATGGGATGGTAAAGACAGCAGGAGGAACGACCTTCCGGCCGGTATATATTTTGTTCATGTTCGAAACGGAAAATATTATAATGTGATAAAAATCGTAAAACTGAATTAAGTACCGGCCCTTTTAAGTACTATTGCTGAAAGTGGTTTTATGTTGATAATCAGATTTTTATTAACCGTTTTGTAATCTTTTTTATTGTCAGGGAAAAGTTCAATATAAAGAGCCTTTTTCCGTGCCGGTAACATAACTGTTTGTTCACTCCCGGATCTGTTGAAGATGGTGATGATTTCTTCAGAACCTTCTTCACGTGAATAGGCCAGTATCATTTTATTGTCATCAGCAATAAGAAAATCGAGGTCTCCATAAACAAGAACGGGATTTTCTTTTCTGAGTTTAATCAGCTCTTTGTAAAATTCGTATAGTTTATAGTCGGGCTTTACAGTATCGGCAGGTCGTATTCTATCGGGGTAGAAGTGAGTCCTTTCCACCTCATAAACAATATCGTTCCACACCATTGGTTTGCGGCAATCGGGGTCGTCGGCACCCCACATTCCAACTTCCTCACCATACCATATATGTGGTGCTCCTGTAAAAGTGAACTGGTGAACAAGGAACATTTTTTGTTCAAGCAGTGTTATACTGTCAGGTTTATTGATTTTGTAATCAGGGTTTTCAGAAGGTTTTGCATGGTATTTGTCCAGGGATTTGTTATAGAAAGAAGTTGAAAGTCGTGGAGAATCGTGTGTGCCGGCAACATTCATCATTGCCATCTGGTTTTCGGCCGGAATTCCGACATTAAGTTTTTTTATCCATTCTACAAATTCGGATGGAGTCAAGACAGGTTCTGCCTGTGCGAAGAATCCTCTTGCTACCCTGAACCATCTATAATTCATTATTGCATCGAATTGTTCGCCCATAAATGGGGCTGGGTCAAGGAGCTGGTCGGGCCATTTGAGCCACCATATCTCACCTACCAGATATGCCTCAGGATTAATTTCCCTGACCACTTTTCGGTATTCACGCCAGAAGCCCATGGGTATTTCTGCTGCAACATCAAGACGGAATCCGTCAACGCCGTCTGAGGGATCACCATTGCCATCAGGGTCAAGCCACCTGCGGGTGACATCAAATATATGTTTACGGAGGGAAGAAGAATGGAGATTCCCTTCAAAAGGCATGATGGTATCATTTGGGGGAATTATATCTTTTCTGAAAACTGGCATGTAAATGTTTCTTCCGCCCCATCCTTCATATCTGAATTCATTTTCAGGAGTTGCAGGGTTATCATAACTTATTATATTGTACCAGTCGGCATATTTTGAAACTGGACCTTTTCCCCTGATATCTTTAAGTGCCCAGAATTCCTTTCCGGTGTGGTTCCACGAGTAATCAATTATAACTTTGATGCCTCTTTTGTGGAATTCCTCAACAACTTTAAGGAATAGTCTATCTGCTGAGGTCCATTTCCATGTTGCAGGGTCATCAGGGGTTTCTGATTCCATCAATTGAGCGTCCCCTTCAGGATCGGGACCGAAATTGCGGTCGATATGGGTATAAGTTCGGGCATCGTATTTATGTAGGGAAGGTGAGTCATTTAGAGGATTAAAATAGATGGCAGTAATCCCCAGGGAATCGAGATAATCTATCTTATCAAGCACACCCTGGAGATCTCCCCCGTAACGGCGGGCCTGGATTTTTGCATGAAAATTACCACCCTTGATTTTGTCGAGCCAGGACTCATGTGCATACCAGTCGTGGCCCCATGGAGTGATGCTCCAATCCTCAGGATAATTATCTGGATATGCACCGGTAATGTCCTTTACAGAAGGATCGTTGGATGGATCTCCGTTTCTGAAACGCTCAACAAAAATCTGATACCAGACAGCTTTTTTTGACCATTCCGGTACAGTGTAAGTTGTTTTATGGCTGCATCCGCAAGCCAGGAGTAAAATGGCGATTATTTTATAAAAATTCTGAATCCCCATGGCTCAATTATAAGCGGTTTGTCGTTAGGCATTTCGATTACTGAATGGTTGAAATAATCGGTAAAAGTACCCCGGATGTTTTTAAGAACCGGTTTTACGGCCACCTCTTTATCTCTAAGATTCAGAAAAACTATCAAAAGGTTACCATCTTTTTCTCTGCTAAAGGCAAATACCTTGCCGGGCTGATTGGTTTTAATAATTTCCATCTTGCCTCCTTCCTCTCCATTCCAGAGGGCCTGATTTTCTTTTTTAAGGCGTATAAGTTTTTTATAAAAAGCTGTCATTGTACATGTATCCCATCTAATAGTATCCTTTGTAAAAAAGCGAAGACTTTTGTTTAGACAAGCTTCCTGTCCGTTGTACAGCAATGGTACTCCCCTTGTGGCAAACATAAAGACAGCAAAAGGATACTGGGCTTCACCCATTCGTGATGTTATGGTTCCGTTCCATGAGTTTTCATCATGGTTATCTAAAAATACCATCCGGTAAGTATTCTGCGGATAAACAGAAAGCTCTTTTTCGTAATATTTTTCAAGTGAGTTTACGCTGTCTTTTTTGCGGGCAATCTGGTTCATCAAATGATGTAATTCCCAGGAATAGTTCATGTCAAAGCCTTTTTTCATAAATTCATTCTGGCCTTCATTTTCTGCCAGCAGAAGAACAGGTTTAATTTTCCATAGTTCTGTCCTGGCAATTTCCCAGAATTCAGGAGGTGTTTTATGCGGATGGTCAACCCTGAAACCGTCAACCCCAAGTTCAACCCAGAATTTAAGCGCATTCAGCATATAATCATGAAGGCCTTTATTAGTCCAATCGAATTGTATGACATCAGTCCAGTCTGTTCCCAGAGGTGGAATAAAATTACCATCCTTGTCTTTAACGTAAAACTCTGGATGTTCAGTTGTTAAAGGATTATCCCATGATGAATGGTTTGGAACCCAGTCCATTATTACATGAAACCCTGCTTCGTGAGCTTTGTCAAGTAAGATTTTGAAATCTTCCAGAGTGCCAAATTCTGGATTTACTTTCATATAATCCCTTACTGAATAATAGCTTCCAAGCTCATCCTTTCGGTTTTTTATTCCTATCGGGTGGATTGGCATAAGCCACAGGATATCAACTCCCAGTTCCTTAAGTCTTGGCAGGTGCTGGGTAAATGCATTGAAGGTCCCTTCAGGTGTAAATTGCCTTATATTTACTTCGTAAAGAACAGCATCTTTTGACCATTCGGGATGAACAACTTCTGAAACAAAAGGCTGGTAATTATTACGGTTTCTTTTATGCAAGCAACCTCCTGCGGCAAGAGCGGCTACAAAGAAAATTGAAAGGACATAGAGAATAACTTTTTCCATTATTTTTTTATTAAACTATTAAACTCATTTAGATGAAATAAAAATAATTATCCTGTTTTGATTTTAATTGAATCTTTTGGAGAAATATCGAAGTTTTTTTCTTTAACTGTTATTGGAAGAATTCTCTCAGAAAGGTTTCTGACAATGCAAAAAGATTTTGTTACTTTAATCTCGAAGAGTATTTCTTTAAACCTGGCGTGAAATGAGTATGATTTCCATTTATCTGGAATCAGCGGGTTAAATTTTATCCTGTCCCCTGCAATCCTCATTCTTCCAAAGCCTTCAGCGATAGCAAGCCAGTTCCCAGCCATGCTTGTAATATGCAGGCCTTCAGCCACTTCTTTGTTATAATCGTCGAGATCGAGCCGTGTGCTTCTTATGAAAAGCTCATATGCTTTATCTATATTTCCTATTCGGGCTGCAAGGATAGAATGGACTCCGGCCGAAAGTGAGGATTCATGAACCGTCATTGGTTCATAAAATTCAAAGTTTCGTTTAATGGTCTCTGTATCATATTGGTCTTCAAAGAAATATAAACCCTGTAAAACATCCGCCTGTTTGATATAGCACGACCTCAGAATTCTGTCCCATGACCAGTGCTGGTTAATAGGTCTGTTTGAAACAGGAATTGCTGAAGCTGGTTTGAGTTCCTTGTCGAGGAATCCATCTTGCTGTAAAAAAATTTTTCTTTTTGGATCGTATGGGAAATGCATACCATCGATAATCTTTTTCCATTTTCGGGTTTCAGATTTATATCTGAATTTTGTTTTCAGGAAGATTTTCTCAAGGGCTGCCGGATTGCTTTTTTTAAGTTCTTCAATATTATGAATAGTATAGGAAAGGGTCCAAACAGCAATGGAATTGGTGTACCAATTATTATTTACATTGTTTTCATATTCATTTGGGCCTGTAACTCCCAGTATAACATATTTCCTCAGGTTTTTTGAAAAAGATACTCTCTGGCTCCAGAATCTTGAGATACCGATAAGCACTTCAAGGCCATAATCTTTCATATAGTCTTTGTCTCCGGTATGTCTTATATAATTGAAGATGGCATAGGCTATTGCACCATTTCTATGGATTTCCTCAAAGGTTATTTCCCATTCGTTATGACACTCTTCCCCATTCATTGTAACCATTGGGTATAGAGCAGCTCCTCCTCTGAATCCAAGTTTTCTAGCGTTTTCTATGCTTTTCTTCAGATGCCTGTATCGGTAAAGAAGAAGGTTCTTTGATAGATATGCTGGAGCAGTTTTAAGAAAGAAAGGAAGAACAAAAGCCTCTGTATCCCAGTAAGTGCTTCCTCCGTATTTTTCCCCGGTAAAGCCCTTGGGTCCTATATTCAGCCGTTCATCTTTCCCTGTATATGTCTGGTTAAGATGGAAGATACTGAACCTTATTCCTTGTTGTGCTGCAGGATCACCATCAATTTTTACATCGGAGATACTCCAGATATTTTCCCACTTTTTTTTATGAGCGGAGAAAAGATTTTCAAATCCTTTATTTTTAGCATAGTTGAGACGCGAGGTGGTAATTTTGAAATGATCTTTTACCGGGTGGTACATTGAAGATTGCACCGATACATATTTGACAATGACTATTTTGTCGCCGGGTTGAAAATCCAGATGAATAATATTTGCAACATATCCTTTTCGGTTTATAATTTCTGGAACAAGATTTAATTTATTTCCGTTTAATGTAATTTCATATGTCATACCGACTGTCATGTAAAAATCAGTTCTAAGGGTTCTGGCAGTAAGCATTCCCAAACAGGGTTCAGCATGGTTGTCAATATCTTCCCAGAATTTCTCACCGTAGTTGGTGTTTTCATTTTTAACATCAGCATCGAGATAAATATTCAGTGAGAGAGTGCCGCTTAGATTCACGGGATTGATTTTATATTTAATTATGCACAGGTCAGGGTCTGCCATACTTAGAAATCTAAGGCTCTGAATCCTAATGTCTTTCCTGCTGAAAGGTCTTACAGTGAAATTTCTTTCCAGAAAACCTTCTTTCATATTAAGAACACGGTTAAATTTTAATGGCTTAAGTTTTGCCAGATCTATTTCGGCTCCATTCACATTTACATCAATTCCTATATATTTTGGTGAGTTTGGAATCTTGGCATAATATTCAGGATATCCTACTTTCCACCATCCCACTTTGGTTCTGTCGGGATAATATATTCCTGCAACATAGCTTCCCTGAAGCGAATCACCAGAGTATTTTTCCTCGAAATTTGCCCTGTGGCCCATGTATCCATTGCCTATTGAGAAAATACTTTCAGCCTCCCTGTTTATTTCAGGGTGAAATCCTTCCTCTTCAATTGTCCATTCATGGATTTTGAAAAGATTGGTTTTTATCATTGATTTATAGTTTTTAAGGCGGTTAATTTTAAAAAGCTCATTTCAGATAGGTAATTTATAACATAGTCAGCTTCAATAAGTATTTCCTTATTGCCAACTCCTATACCATACATTCCGGCTTTGTGGGCTGCCTTTATTCCTGCTACCGAATCTTCGAAAACTATGCATTTTGCAGGTTTAACATTCAGCATTGAGGCAGTTACAAGAAAAATTTCAGGGTCGGGTTTGGCGCTTTTAACCATATTACCGTCAGTTACTGTATCGAACAGGTCTTTTATTCTAACCTTTTCAAGTATTAAAAGTGTATTTTTACTGGCCGAGCCTATGGCGGTTTTAATTCCATGGCTCCTTAGATCTGCCAACAGTTCGATAGCTCCGGGCAGAATTTCAGCAGGTGTCATCCGTGAAACAAGTTCAACATACCACGTGTTTTTCATTTCTGCAAACTTTGCTTTCTCTGAATCGGTGTATTGTTTACCTGAAAGTTCAAGAATTATTTCAAGGGATGCAAGACGGCTAACTCCCTTAAGTTTTTCATTTTCTTTTTCACTGAAAGGAATACCCAGCATATCGGCGAGTCTTTTCCATGCAAGAAAATGGTATTTAGCCGTGTCGACAATTACTCCATCGAGGTCGAATATACAGGCATCGAACCACATAGTCTGCATTCAATTTAGTCCTTATCGTCAACAAACAGCACAGAAACTGCTGCCAGAAACATTGATACGCCGCCGGTAACAATTGCAAATATGCTTTCACCGCCAAATAGGTGTTTTACAAGAAAACCAAGAATTGATGCTGCCATTATCTGAGGAATTACTATGAAGAAATTGAAAATTCCCATATATGTTCCCATTTTCTCAGGAGGTAGTGAACCGGTAAGTATTGCATAGGGCATTGCGAGTATGCTTGCCCATGCGAGCCCTACTCCAAGCATTGAAATAATAAGTAATTCGGGTTTTTTGAAAAGGATGATCGAAATAAGTCCCACTCCTCCCGCAATAAGGCTTATCATATGGGTAAATTTTCTGTTTGTGTACCGTGCAACGACGGGTAGAAGAAAAGCCATTAATGCAGCAAAGCCGTTGTAAACGGCAAACATTACACCTACCCAGTTGGCTCCTCTGTTATAGAGTTCGCTTGAAGTATCGCTTGTACCATATATATGGTGGGTAACAGCTGAAGTTGTGTAAATCCACATGGAGAATAGTGCAAACCAAGAGAAAAATTGTACCACTGCCAGCTGTTTCATTGTCCGGGGCATTTTGAACAGGTCGGTTATGACAATAACCAACCCGTTTTTTGTTTTGCCACTTGATACAAATAGTGCGGAAATCAGTTGTATCAGGCCAAAAACAGCAGCGCCAACAGTAAGTATATAAAGCTCAGCTTCCAGATTCAGCTTCATTATCATAATGCTCAGCAGTATGCCTCCAGAAGTCCAGTAAATACCGTGCCTGATATATATTTCTTTATTAAGCGCAGTATTTTCTTCCCGCTTTTCTTCCGGTGTTTTACTTTCTGCATGTGAAAACTCTTTGAGTTCTTCAGGGGAGTATTCCCTGGTTTTTATTACTGTCCAGAGTATTGCTGATAAAAAGACAGCCGCACCGATATAGAATGCAAGTTTTACAGATGGAGGTATCTCACCTGATTGTGCAGTATTTCGTACGTTAAGCCAGTTTGTAAGGATATAGGGTAAAAGTGAGGCTACGACGGCACCTGTTCCTATAAAAAAACTTTGTGTGGCGAAGCCTTTCGTTCTTTGTTCTGGAGGAAGCATATCGCCAACAAAAGCTCTAAAAGGTTCCATTGAGATATTTATTGAGGCATCCATCACCCATAACATCCCAGCTGCCACCCAGAGAACAGGTGAGTTTGGCATTATCAGAAGTGCAAGGGAGGCAAGTATTGCACCTGTGAGAAAATATGGCCGTCTACGCCCCAGCCTGTTCCATGTATTATCACTCATGTGTCCTATAATAGGCTGTACTATCAGGCCAGTAACAGGAGCAGCAATCCAGAGGATAGGAATCTCTTCTATTTTTGCTCCCAGGGTTTCGAAAATGCGGCTGACATTTGCATTCTGAAGTGCAAATCCGAACTGGATACCCAGAAATCCAAAACTCATATTCCAGATTTGCCAGAAGCTCAGAGGTGGTTTTCTTTTTACCATGTTTAGTTAATATTCGTTTAAATCATCAGGCAGGGTTCTGCTCAAAAATATGTAAAATCATCTAATAAAAATCTTGTATATGTCATTTATTTTCAATGAAATCAGTAACTAAAATGGTATATATGACTATCAGTATTTATTTCAAACGTTTTCGGATAAAATGGATTTTTACGAAAAAATTTCTGTGAACTTTCCGATTTTTGAAAAGAATTCAATTTTTTTATTGGCTGAGTGATTTATGCTGTTATTTTTGACACTCTATTTTAAATGTTGTTTAATTTCAAAAAACTGACATGATGGATTCATCAAAAGGGAAGGGAAAACTTGTTGATTATCACAATCTTATTCCTTTCATTCTAATAACTTCCCTGTTTTTTTTGTGGGGGCTGGCTAATAATATGACTGATACACTTCTTGCCGCTTTTAAAAGGATCATGAGCATGACCGACTCAAGAACTGCACTTATTCAGGTGGCATGTTATGGTTTAGGGTATTTTATTTTTGCATTGCCAGCAGCAATCTTTATAAAGAAATTTTCCTATAAATCTGGTGTTTTACTTGGACTGGGGCTTTACATAGTGGGGTGTTTACTGTTTTATCCTGCAAAAATTACGGGTAATTATTTTCATTTTCTCGGGGCATTATGGATTCTTTTCGGGGGACTTTCAATTCTTGAAACATCTGCCAATCCTTACATAATTGCGATGGGTGATGAAGCAACTGGTACACGAAGGCTTAATCTTTCACAGTCATTTAATCCTTTAGGTTCCATTGCGGGAGTTGTTATAAGCCAGATGTTTATTCTTTCTGGCTTGAATCGTGCAACAGCTTCAGAAAGGGCGGCAATGCCGGAAGAAACACTAAAGGCCATTCAAAACGGAGAACTGAATGCCGTTACAATGACATATGTTACAGTTGGTTTTCTTTTACTTATATTATGGATTATAATTCTGGTTATTAAGATGCCCCGAGCTTCTGATGCTGATACAAAAGTCAATCTGGGGCAGACGTTCAAGAGGCTTTTACGTAATAAAAATTATGTAACAGGAGTTATTGCCCAATTCTTCTATGTGGGCGCACAAATTGGTGTATGGTCGTTTACAATACGTTATGCCATGGCTGCTCTTAAC
>JBASIK010000182.1:0-4045 GCA_049654745.1 Bacteroidales bacterium | reverse complement strand
CCCAATATTATAACCTTCTACCGTTTACTGGCTTTTCCGGTCATTCTATTTTTTATAGTAGTAAATAATGAAAAACTATTTGCGATTTTTCTGATTATTAATCTGCTGAGTGACGCTCTCGACGGTTATATTGCGAGAAAGTTTAAAATGGAAACCGAATTCGGAGCCAGACTCGATTCAATAGCTGATAACCTTACATACGTTCTTGCGTTTACCGGAATGTTTGTTTTTAAACTTGACGATTTAATGCCTTATATAGTAAGTCTTTCCGTTTATATCGGGTTATTGATTTCAACGGTGTTCCTTTCACTGGTGAAATTCAAAAGGTTTCCGAGCCTGCATCTTTATACAACGAAAATCAACGGCTATGTGCAGGGTATTTTTATGATATGCCTTTTTACAATTGGATTAATCCCATTACTTTATTACACTGTAATAATTCTTGGGATAATCGGAGCATTAGAGAGTATTGTTATTCAGCTTGTTATTAGTGAGATGAGATCCAACGTGAAAGGTTTATACTGGGTTATCAAAGAACGGAAAAAAGATTTTCAGGCAAAAACACAATTATGATATTCCAATTCCATTCAGCATTTGAATTAAGTTATCTCTGGCTGATAATCATCGGATTTGTAATCGGGTTTCTTGCATCTTTTATAGGCGGTGGCGGTGGGTTTTGTTTTATTGCTATTTTGATACTTCTCTTCAGAGTACCGGCACATGTTGCCATCACCACTTCACTTTCAGCCACTTTGCCTATCTGCCTCGTTGGTACACTGGGGCATTATAAATACGGTAACATTGACCTGCAGCTGGGATTAATATTTATCATAACAGGCATCCTTGGAGCCTTTGCTGGAGCATTTCTGACCAAACTTATGTCATCAGAAAATCTTAAAATAAGCTTCGGGGTCTATTCTGCATTGCTTGGTATTATTATGATGTTTGGAAATATTAAGAAAAAAAGGGCCGAAGAACATGGAATTCAATTGCCTGAAGTAACTGTAAAAGGAAAAGTTACAAAAGGTTCGTTCTTTGGTTTTCTGGCCGGAGTTATAACAGGTACATTCGGCACCAGTGGCACCGCTCCGGTACTTGCCGGACTATTCGCTATCAGAATACCTGTAAAAATAGTTGTGGGAACTTCACTTATGATTGCATTCGTTAATACAGTTTCAGCACTGGCTGCTCATTTTATGGTTGGTCAAATCGATTTGACCCTTATATTTTTTCTTACAGCAGGTTCGGTTATCGGTGCTTTGACAGGTCCTGGAAAACTGGCAGGAATAAGAATAGGAAATGCCGAATACCACATCAGAAAATGGTATGCAGTTGCAATGATTGCCTTTGGAATAATAATGGTTATCAGTTAATATATACTTTATTCAAACCGGAATGATTATAACAATCTATTCTATTGTTCTTGCTTATTTTTTGCTGGGTTTTATATGTTTCTTTTTTATAAACAGTAAAAAAGAGATAGACAGGGTTCATGAAAGCTGGATGAAGACGATTATATATTTTCTGCTTTTCAATCTGGTTTTTTTCAGTATCGTTGTAAAACCTGTTGTTTTCAGATACCTGTCGGTTATAATTGTTATTGAAGGTTTTTATGAGCTTTTAAGATTGTTTATCAAATCGGGGTATAAACAGAAAAGCTTCTTTATTCTTTCTATATTGTATTACTGTGTTCTCTCAGCAGGGTTTTTGTATTTCAGCATAATGAACGACTGGCATCTTATTTTGTATTCTTTCATGATTGTATCGGCTTTTGACAGCTTCAGCCAGATTACCGGAGAACTGCTGGGTAAGAGAAAAATATTGCCGCGAATCAGCCCGGGTAAAACTGTTGAAGGGTTCATTGGCGGGACGGTTGTTGCTGTGGCAAGTGCGTTTCTGCTCAACAGTCTGAATCACGCTGATTTCCGGGAGACATTTTTTCTTGGAGCCGGGCTGGCACTTTTTGGATTTATCGGAGATGCTTCAGCTTCATTATATAAAAGGAAATATGGTGTAAAGGATTTTATAAACATTATCCCATGGCACGGTGGTTTCCTCGATAGGTTTGACAGCCTGATTGCAGGAGGCTTCTGGGTTTCCTTGACAAGCCAGGTAGGGTTTCTATAAAGATTAATTAAACTATTAATAATCAATCATTATGAGATTTGGAAGTATTCTTGGGTCAATTGGAAACACACAACACATAAGACTTTCGAGGCTTTTCCCTCTACACTAGGTGTGGATAAAAGATGAGAGAAGGGATCCCGGAGGGAGTATTAAGGACAGGATAGCGGTTGCCATGATTGGGGGTGCTGAGCGGGATGGGAGGTTAAAAAAGGAGGGATAATAGTTGAACCCACATCTGGCAATGCAGGTATTGGTCTGGCTATGGCCGGTGCTGTGAAGGGGTATTATGTTATTCTGGTGATGCCGGAAACTATGAGTGTTGAGAGACGAAGATTATTAAAGGCCTATGGTGCTGAACTTGTTCTGACACCCGGATGCCTCGGGATGAAAGGTGCAATCGCTGAGGCGGAGGAGATTGTGAATGGCAACCCGGAAGCCTGGATGCCCATGAAGTTTGAAAACAAAGCGAACCTTAAAATCTACTCGAAAATAACCGCTAATAAAATTTTGGCTGATTTTCCGGATGGTATTGATATAATGTTAGCGGGTGTTGGTACCGGCGGGCACATAAGCGGCGTTGGAAGGATTCTCAAGGAAAGATATTTGCAAATTAAAATTGTTGCTGTTGAACCGGCAGATTCTCCTGTTATCAGCTGTGGCAGCCCCGGGCCGCATAAAATACAGGGAATAGGTGCCGGTTTTATACCAGGTAACCTTAACAGGAGAATATGCGATTTTGTGATTCAGGTAAGAAATGAGTATGCCTATGAAATGACAAGAGAGGCAGCCTCTCAAGAAGGATTATTAGCCGGAATATCAACAGGGACATCACTTCATGCGGTAAGGATACTGACCGGAGAAGCTCAGGATCCTTTAAGGATTCTTTGCTTTGCCTATGACTCAGGTGAAAGATATTTAAGCGTTGAAGACCTCTGGAACCCTGCCTGAATTATTCAGGTTTCAAAGTTTCTCCTCACTTTTTTAAGCAGTTTTTAATAACCATTCTGGAAAAGGCATTTTAGAACTGCTTTTTATATTTATTTTCCTAAAAAAATGAGGGGGGTATAAAGCAAAAAAGATAAAATAATTGAATATGTATATAAAAAAGTGAGGGGCATATAAAATAAAAATATAATAAAATAAAATTAAATATCAAAAAATATAGGGTATTATCATAAAATATGTATTTTTACCATTGATTTTTTAAAAAATGATTATGAAAACAAAAAGAAACATGGTAAAAGTATTTGGATTGTTGACCCTGGTTTATTTTATGTGCTGCAATCCTGTTAATGCCCAGGTTGAAAAAAGAGTATCAATTGATGCGGGTGCTGATTTTTACAGCAGTTACATCTGGAGAGGTACCCAGTATGGTTCAGGCCCTTCGGTACAGCCTTCAATTACTTTAAATGCCGGTATCTTCAGCGCAGGAGTATGGGGGTCATTCGATTTTAATGGGTACAGGGAGTCAGATCTCTGGTTTGCATTAGATCTGCCTGCCGGATTCAGACTCGGAATGACTGATTATTATTACCCCGGACTAGATTATTTCGATTATTCAGAAAATACCGGCAGCCATGCATTCGAAATAAACACCGCTTTCTCAGAAGGCGGTCTTAATCTCTCCGCAAACTATATTTTAAACAGGGCAGGAAATGCAGGGTCGGCCAGTTCCGATATCTATGCCGAAGCCCGCTATTCCTTCAATCTTTTTTATTTGGTCCTGGGGGCAGGATCAGGCTGGCATACATCTCTCCCTGCCGACGAAAAAAACAAAGTCAGAGTTTGCAGCCTAGGACTCGGAATTCTGAAAGAAATTAATATTTCAGAAAAATTCAACATTCCGGTAAACACACAGATTATTATCAATCCGGACCGTAAAATAATGTTCCTTTTGCTTGGATTTACTATTAAATAG
>JBASIK010000181.1:0-5140 GCA_049654745.1 Bacteroidales bacterium | reverse complement strand
AATGCTGCACTAATATCACTATAATAAACAGGCTGACCGAACTGGCTTTTAATTGAACTGCCTTTTGCGAAAGAATATATTTTCCCCGATTCTATCGGAAGCCCGTTAAGGTATAACTGATCGGGTGAAATGTATTTTAGAAAATAGAGATCAACGCTCGGGATTCTCAAGAAAACAATAATTGTATCATGATATCCGGCAAGAACTTTTCTGTGGATTTTTGGTTTCTCATCTCCAGTTCTCAGAACCAGTATCTTGTTATTTTCCAGTTTTTCAGGCTCCTCATTTCTGACGAATTGCTCAATTGCGTTAACTTCATCTGGCTGTATTTTAAATACTTCTGATACTGTATTTATTATATTCATTCGTTGTGGCGTAAACTGCCTGTTTACGTTAATGAGCTCATACAGCCTTAAAATCACTACTACTTTCTGTTCCTGATTAAGATTGCGGTTGATTTTTTTACATATTCCCAGAATTTTAACTGAATCTCTTACTGTAACGTGTTGAGCTAATGATTCTTTCTCAGGATCTTTAACTTTAATAGAAACTGGCCCGGCAAGGTCGTCGAATAACTTTAAATATTCAGCTACTGATTCTCTTGATAGCTGTTTTGAAAGGAAATCGTGAACATATGCTCTTTCTTCAATACAAAGCCCTGTGTCCTGCTTCACTAGCAGGGCAAACAGTTCCATCAGGGCTTTAAGAATCTCCTCACTCATTTATTTTAAATGTGCTAAAATTTAAAGACAGAGCCAGAAGTCCTGGCCGGGCTTATCTTGTTGCAGTCCAGCGGGTCGTTCCTTTTCCGTTATCTGCAGTTCCTTCCATTGAATTACCTCTAATTTTTCCTTTATAGAGTGTTTTACCGACATAAAAAGTAATCTCATCTCCGCGGATTTTGCCACCTGTTATTGCCTCTTTTTTACCACCGGTAATCAGTTCTCCTGACACCATCTGGAATTCCTGGCGAAGGACCAGTTCGCCCTGCGGCTGAAATTTCCAGCGTCCTTCAACTTTTGCGGGTACTATCCAGAGATATGCAGTATTCCAGTGTGTTGACTCATCATCAATTGTTGCAGTATCGTCGGGGGTCCATTCACCCATAGTAAAGGTGTTGGATACAATACGGGTTCCGGGTCTCATATCAAGAATCTTAGGCCTAAGTCGCAGGTTAATGTCAGGAAGAAGAAACATCGTCAGAACAGTCGCCTTTGAAAAATCGTACTCAAAAAGGTCTCCGTTAACAAATTCAACTTTGTTTTTAAGGCCTTCTTTTTCTGCATTTCTGTAAGAAAGTGCAACCATGTCGGGATTATATTCCACACCGATGGCTCGGGCACCACGTTTTGCAGCTGTTATTACTGTACGACCATCACCTGAGCCTAAATCAATAACAATATCCGATGGGGTAACCTGGGCAAGGTCAAGCATTTTTTCCACAAGTGCCTGCGGGGTCGGAACCCATACTACATCCTTCCCTTCCTGCCCGACTTCAGGTTTGAACTCATTATTCTTTCCTTTCTCCTGCGAGAAAAGTGTTACAGATAGAGTTAATAAAATAATAAAATTCAGGGACTGAAACATAATTCTCTGTCTTTTCATAATGATTAGATATTAGATGAAAAATTAATAATTTATTATCCGGGACAAAAGGTATAAAAAATTCAATCAAAGTATAATATCATAACTGTTAAATATATTTTAATTGAATAAAAATTTATTTATAAGTCCAGTTATTCAGATTTATCTATTCTGTTTCAATGTAAAATTTTGGAATAATAAATAATGTTTCGAAATTTGAGATCGAATAAAAAGTCATAAAATGAATCTGAAACGCCGTGAGTTTATTAAACTTGGCGGTATAACAGCAGCAGGTACTATTATGATTCCACCTTTTTTGAAGTCATGTCGTGGTCCAGAACTTTCAGGCAAGGCTGAAAGTTTTATGAATCATTTTGAAGTTACTGTAAGACAGCTGGAAGAAGTTATTCGTACCGCCATGAGCAGGGGGGCTGATTATGCCGACCTGTTCTTTGAACATACCCTTGAAAATTATGCAAGCCTGGAAGACGGCAAAGTTGACCGGGCATATTCAAATGTTGACTTTGGAGTAGGTATAAGAGTATTAAAAGGAGAACAGACCGGTTATGCCTTCTCTGAGGATTTAAACCTGGAAGCGATGCTGAAAGCAGCAAAAACTGCAGCAAGTATTGCCGATAGCCAGGCAAGGGTATTACCTGTGAATGTTTCTGAATATGCAGTTCCGGATTATTACCCGGTAAAGGTTTCATGGGAAGATACTTCAGTAAAAGAAAAGATTCCCTTTTTGCAGAAAGTAAATGACAGGATTTTTGAACTTGATAAACGTGTCACAAAAGTTAATGCCACAATAGGAGACACTACTTCTTATATCCTCTTTTTCAACTCCGAGGGTCGTCTTGTCTGGGATTACAGGCCTATGGTGTTTATGTATGTTACATGTATTATGGAAAAAGACGGAAGGATTGAGAATTTTACATCCTCCCGGTCTTCACGCCAGGGATATGAGTTTCTGACCGAAGAGCTGATAGAAACAATTGCTAATGAGGCTATTGGCAAAACTTCATTACTTTTTGAAGCAGTTAAGCCAAAGGCCGGGGAGATGGAAGTGGTTATGAGTGCAGGAGAATCGGGTATTCTGCTTCATGAAGCTATAGGGCACGCTTTTGAGGCTGACTTTAACAGAAAGAAGACATCTATTTTTTCTGATAAAATGGGCAAAAAAATTGCCGAACCTTTTATTAATATTTATGATGATGGAACACTTCTGTCAAACCGGGGTGCACTTAATATTGATGACGAAGGAAATCCAACTGAGCGGACTGCCCTGGTTAGTGAAGGAATTCTAACAAGCTACCTTCACGACCGTATAAGTGCAAATTTCTATAAGGTTAAACCGACGGGAAACGGAAGAAGACAGGATTTCAGGAATATACCTCTTCCGAGAATGAGGTGTACCACAATGGAAAACGGACCTCATACAAGAGAGGAAATTATTGCCAGTGTGAAAAAAGGGATATATGTTGATACTTTCAGTAACGGGCAGGTAAACATTGGGGCAGGTGATTTCACATTTTTTGTTAAATCAGGCTATCTTATTGAAAACGGAAAACTTACACGTCCAATAAAGGATATTAATATTATAGGCAATGGCCCTCAGGCTCTGGCCGATATAGTTATGGCTGCCAATGACAGCAAATTATCCGATTCGACCTGGACATGCGGTAAAGGGGGGCAGGGCGTTCCTGTATCCATGGGTCTTCCCACTGTTAAAATAAAAAAGCTAACAGTAGGAGGAACAAACGCATGAAAAACATTAAAAATTAAAGAAATGACCAGAGAAGAGAAATATTCACTCGCATCAGCAGTAATAGAACATGCTTTAAGCAAAGGTGCGCAGCAGGTATCGGTTGCAATAGATGAAAGCCGAAGCAATGAGGTAGAGATACGCGACAGGCAGATTGACCGCCTTACAGAGTCCAACAGAAACAGTCTGACTGTCAGATTGTATGTTGATAAAAAATACTCAGCCCATTCAACCAACAGGTTGAAAAAAGATGAGGTGCTGAAATTTACTGAAGAGGCAATTGTGGCAACTCGTTTCCTTGCAGAAGATCAATATAGGACCCTCCCGGAACCGGAACTCTATTACAAAGGAGGAGGAAAGACTCCAGATATTTTTGATCCAAAACTTGAATCGGTTGACCCAAAAAGCAAAATTGAACTTGCAATGCAGCTTCTCGATGAAGCTTACGGAAAGGATGAAAGGATAATTTCTGTGACATCATATTATTCCGATTCAATTAGCAGTAATGTTCTGGTGACAAGCAATGGGTTCAAAGGAGATTCAGAAAGAACAGATATCTCGCTATACGTGACTGTATCGGTAAAAGATGAAAACGGCAGACCCTCGGACTACTGGTTTGAAAGCGATCTGTTTTTTGACCGTATGACAAAAACCGGGATCGGTAAAAAAGCTCTTGAAAGAGTACTGGAAAAAATCAATCCAAAAAAAGTCAGCTCAGGAAAATATCCGATGATAGTCGAGAACAGGGTTGCTTCCAATCTGCTGTCTCCTGTTTATAACGCGCTGCAGGGATACAGTATTTATCAGAAACAGTCGTTTCTTGCCGGTAAGGAAGGTAAAAAAATTGCATCTGAAATAATGTATATAGAGGATGACCCGACACTGCCATCAGAACCCGGCTCGAGACTTTTTGACGAGGAGGGACTGGCTGCAGTCAGGAGAATAATTATTGAAAACGGAATACTTCGCAATTACTATATTGACACTTATTACGGTAAAAAACTTGGCATGAAGCCTACATCAGGTAGTTCTTCAAACATAGTTTTCAAGAAGGGTGATAAGGATCTTAAGGAACTGATTAATTCTCTCAAAAAAGGTATTCTCGTTACCGGTTTCAACGGAGGTAACTGTAATGGCTCAACAGGAGACTTTTCTTATGGTATAGAAGGATTTTATATCGAAAACGGAAAGGTTGTCCATCCGGTAAATGAGATGAACATTACAGGCAACATGAATGATCTGTGGTTCAGACTTGCAGAAGCAGGAAATGATTACATTAAAGGCAGTTCTTTAAAAATACCGTCACTTCTGATTGACGATGTTGATTTTAGCGGTATCTGAATACATCCTTGGAATACCGTCAAGAGACTTAATAACTAATATTTTAGTTTATAAAAATCTGTAAATAGTTATCATATGAAGTACATTAAAATTTTAATGCCATTTCTTATTGTTTCTGCATGTGCAGGTCCGAATGGCCAACCGGGGAATATAAAAACTGAAACAATTTACTTTAATCCTGAAGGAAAAACTCTGACGGTTTATACAACGGCAAAGGACACAAACTTACGGCTTACTCTAACCGGGACCATGCCATTTAAGAAGCTCGAAAGCACCTCAGAAAGGGAGATATATGTTTTTGTTGACCCTTCAAAAACTGACCAGGAGTTTATTGGAATAGGAGGAGCTCTTACTGATGCCGCAGCAGAAACATTTGCAAAACTGCCTCCCGCAAAGCAGGAAGAAATTTTACAGGCTTACTACAGCACTGATAAAGGTATAGGCTATACC
>JBASIK010000180.1:0-15644 GCA_049654745.1 Bacteroidales bacterium | reverse complement strand
AACCACCTCTTCCCATTCCGAACAGAGAAGTTAAACCTGCCAGCGCCGATGGTACTGCGTAAAGCGGGAGAGTAGGTCGTCGCCGAACTTTAAAATTAATCCCGACCCTCCGGTCGGGATTTTTTTTTACCCAAAACCACCCCGCGGAAAAAAACGTTGAATAAAAAAATGGAGTTCAGTCCCGATAGACCGCCCAGTTTTTTTAACTGCTCTTTTATCCTGAATTAATCAGTTAATACAGTCTAACCCTGCATCAAATAACTTTATTCACTAAATTTGTGTATCGACTTAAATAAATATTTTTTCCGGAGTGAAAAACACAGATTCTGAATCAGACCTCATAATTCCTGCGGGAACGGTATTTACCGATACCCTGCTGAGAATTTACAGATACAATACTCTTAATAAAATCTATTCAGAAACCCAAAACAAAGACCCACTGACATTAATCGAATCACTTATCAAATATCTTGACATAAAAATTGATATTCCAGAAACTGACCTTAAAAATATCCCTGCCAGTGGACCATTTATTGCAGTCTCAAATCACCCCTACAGGGGAATTGATTCAATGATACTCTTTAAGCTGATAAATCCCATAAGACCTGACATAAAAATTCTTGGAAGTAATCAGTTGTACGTTATTGCACCTCTGCGAGATGCAATTATTCCTGTACACACTTCTCATGAGAGTATTAATTATCCTATGTCCTCTTTTTCAGGAATAAGAAAGGTTTTAAGCTACCTTAAAGAGGGTAAATGTGTGGGAATCTTTCTGGCTGCTGAAGATTCAAAGCAATTTGAAGCACCCGGTGTTATTATCGACAGTGAGTGGAGTAAAGCAACAGTTAAACTGATCAGATCAGCAGGTGTGCCAATTCTACCGGTTTATTTTCATGGCACCCTTACCAGGATTAAATACATTATCCGTAACATGTCACCTGTGGAGGGCAAGCCATTTTTACCCCATGAGTTGACAAAAGGGAAAAACCGGATTATTTCAGTAAGGATTGGCTCACCTATATCTGTAAAAGAAGTGGCTGCTATTGCAGATTTAAACACATTTGAGAGATACCTCCGGGCAAGGGTTTTTTCACTTGGTGCAACAATAAAAAGTACGAAGAAGCTCAGTAAGGCAAGTAGTAAGCGGAAATCAGAACCTGTTACAGAACACATTGACCCTGCTGTTCTACAGACTGAATATGAACGTATTAAAAAGGATTGTGAACTCTTTTCAACAAAGAACTATTCTGTTCTGTGCGCACCTGCATACGTTATACCCAATATTTTCAGAGAGATAGGCAGATTGAGAGAAGTAACCTTCAGGGAGGTGGGAGAAGGAACCGGGAAAAGTATAGATATCGACAAATATGATTTTTATTACCAGCATCTGTTTATCTGGGATAACGATGAGCAACGGCTGGTAGGTGCCTATCGGCTGGGAAAAGGGAAAGATATTATGCGGCTTTATGGCATCAAAGGTTTCTATATAAGTTCACTGTTTAAAATTAAAAAGCCATTTTCCGGGGTGCTTTCACAATCAATCGAACTGGGTCGTTCTTTTATAGTCAGAGATTATCAGAAAAAAGTTATGCCCCTGTTTTTGCTGTGGAAAGGAATAATGATATTTCTTTTGAAACATCCTGATTACCGCTACCTGATAGGACCTGTAAGCATAAGCAACGATCTCTCGAAATATTCAAAAAGCCTGCTTGTTGAATTTATAAACAGATGGTTTTTTGACAGGAAACTTGCCAGATATATAAAACCCAGAAAGAATTTTGTTCCTGTATCCGACAATGTAAATGTTCGCAACGTTTTTATAGATGTTTCTGAAAAGGATATAAATAAAATTGAAAACATTATAACCGACGTTGAAACAGGTTACCGGATGCCTGTCCTTCTTAAAAAATATCTCGAGATAAACGGTAAAATAATAGGCTTTAATATTGATCCAAAATTCAATAATTGCCTTGACGGATTAATGATTCTCGATGTTTTTGAAGCCCCCACCGAGTTAATATCCGGACTTGCGAAAGAAATGAATGATCCTTCGGTGTTTGAACGCTTCAGGGTAAAAACAGAATTATAAGTTCCGGGAAATTTTTAGTAGAACTTATATCTCTTGTCCACAATAACAGCGCTCTTTTTCAAGGCGTCGTAGGCCTCATAAGTTCCTCGCATCCTGTAAGTTAATGAGAGTCTGTCTCTTAAAAGTTTCAGGTCTTCATCTGAGGTTCTGGTTATATTGTTTACCTTCAGAAGATAGACTCCGTTATTTCCTTTCACCGGCCCTGAGACAGTACCTTCTTTAGATACTGTTGCTGCAGCAACCAGAGCGGGTTCAACACCTGCGCCGGGTACCGTATAAGAATTGAAATTGATTTGTCTGGCATCCAGAACCTGTGTTCCCAGAAGAGCTGTAATATCCTCAAGTGTTTTCCCTGATTTAATGTGATTTTTGAGTTCCTCTGAAATTATTTCGGCTTTTTTGTCTCTCACAAGAATATATTTTATGTCATTCTCAACCTCGCTCAGAGGAGCTGGTCCTTCTTCAATTGCCCTTGTGCAGTATGCAACAACAAACTTATCGTCAATTTCAAAAATAGCCTGTTGATTTGCATCAAGAATTATATTACCGGGTTGAGCCTGAAAAAGTGACATAATGAGATAGCGCGGGTTGTTCAGTCCGGGCAACGTCTTCTGCTGAGGAGTCACATTTGTGGCAACTCTTTTGTTAAGTTTTTCATCAGCAATAACTTTGTTGAATTTGTCATAGGTACTGGCTGAACCGGCGAAACGGCTTGCTTCAGCATATATTTTCTGAGTTGTCAATGTTCCGGGAACAACTTTTCTCTCAATTATTCCAACGTTGTATTTCCTGACCTTTTTTGAAAGGTCGAGAATTTCAATGATATGAACCCCAAAGGTTGTTTCTACAACTTTTATTTCTCCTTTGTTACCTGTAAAACATGCATTATTGAAGGGCAGAACCATGATGCCTTCTCTGAACCAGCCAAGGTCTCCGCCTATGGCAGCAGAACCCTGGTCATCGGAATTGTTACGTGCAACTGTTTCAAAGGGAGTTCCTGATTTGATAACCTTTACAAGACTGTCAGCGATCTCCCGTGCCCTCTGAAGAGTAATGTTTTCCTTTGGAGAAATCAATATATGCCTGACATGAACCGAATCGGGCCTGTCGCCTGCATCAATTAGTCGTGCAAGCTTGTATGATCCATTCTCGAACCAGGGACCAAATACCTCCTTACGGTTTTCTTTCCTGACAAAATCCCTCAGTGTATCTGGAATTTCATTAATGGTATTATAGTATCCTGTATGCCTTGTATCAGAAGTTGTATTAATAAATTGCGCAGGGTCGTCTGTTGATGCAAATTCCTCCTTTATCCTGTTTATCCATTCTTCTGCCTGCCTGTAATCATCTTCGGAAGGGACTATGTCGAACGCAACATATTCAATGTCTCTCTGTGCAGTTCTCCTGTAACTTTCCTTATGGGTGTTGTAATAATTTTCTATTTCTTTAGCCGTCACTTTGAATGCAGTGTCGGGAACCATTGAATAATTTTTTACCAGATAACTGAAATCAACAGTTGGTGAAAGAAGATTGCTTTCAAAATCAGCCTGCTTTGAGGTCACATAAAGGCCCTTTCCAATGAGGTTGTTGAATTTTGTATTGGCTCTGTCGTTAATTATCTCATTCTCAAAAAATAACCAGTATTTTCTTGCAGTTTCGTCTGTTTCAGTTGCTTTAAGGAAATTAATCAAAAAGGAGCGGTTGAAAATGCCCGTCTGGCGATCAGTAAAAAGCTGGGTTACAATAGGATGTGGATTAACGCCCAGCACCAGTTCATCAAGCTCTTCAGTGCTTACGCCAATACCGAGGCGGTTAAATTTTTTATCGAGAATTCTTTCCCTTATCATCTGCTGCCACACTTGCTCTCTAATGCTCTCAAGAGTTGCCTCATCAAAAGATGTTGTGCCTGAGAGTTTGTAAATTTCCTGAAGCGACTGAATTCTCTGCTCGTAATCCTGATACAATATACGTTCTCCTGCTACCTGTCCAATTTCATAATATTTTCGCTGCCTTATGCGTGCACTTCTGCCGCCACCAAAAAAGTCACTTATTACAAAGATGAAAAGCGAAAGTCCGATAAGTCCTGCAACAAAAACACCCGCTTTATCACGTAAATATTGAATAGCTGCCATGTAAACGATATTTAATTATTCTGAAGTTTAAATTAAACAGGCGACAAATATAACAAAATTAGATTAAATGATTCATGATTGATTACTTCAGAATATATTAACGTAGTTTTTCGTTAGCATTCCATTTCTTTTAAGTAAATCATTTTTCAGAATACATGTCTTTCCTTATTTATTCTTGAATTAATGCGGTCTTGATTTCTTTAACTCATTTTAATTGTTTTTGTGGACATGAAATATAGAGTATAATTATTCAGATGAAGCCTCTCTATTTTTTGGGTAATTATTGAAAAAAAAATTAAAAAAAGATATATTCTCTAAGAAAAAAAGGGGGTAATTGTGCAAAAAAAAATAGAAAAAATAAAAAATATCTTAAAATAATAGGAGTAATAAAAAAAATATTAGTAATATTGCGAAAAAAATTATTATGGCAGAATTAAGATTCAATGCATTAAAAGAGATTTTCAACAGAAAACCTGTTGAAATTGAAGATTTTCCGGCAAATATTTCTGAGATTTTTGCTGTAAATGTATTTGATCTTCCCAAGATGGAACGATATCTTCCCCGAGAGGCTTATCTTGCGGTAAAGAGATCTATAGATACAGGTACGCCCATTTCGCGGCAAATTGCCGACCAGGTTGCAACTGGGCTCAAAGCATGGGCTATTGAACGCGGTGCTACTCATTATACACACTGGTTCCATCCCCTTACTGATGCTACTGCTGAGAAGCATGATGCATTCCTTGAAAGGACAGATGGAAGCAAAATGATTGAGACATTTTCAGGCGAGCTTCTTGTACAGCAGGAGCCCGATGCATCAAGCTTCCCGAGCGGAGGTATAAGAAACACTTTCGAAGCACGTGGATATACAGCATGGGATGTCTCTTCTCCTGCATTTATAGTGGGCAATATACTTTGTATTCCAACAATATTTGTGTCGTATACAGGCGAGGCGCTCGATTATAAAACACCCTTGCTTAAGGCCCTTTCAGCTCTTGATAAAGCGGCGGTGAAAGTCTGTCAGTATTTCGATAAGGATGTTACCAGGGTCTATGCTACACTCGGATGGGAACAGGAATATTTTCTGATTGACGAGGCACTTTATTACGCACGTCCCGATCTGATGCTTGCCGACCGTACCCTTATGGGCCACCAGTCGTCGAAAGACCAGCAGCTATCCGATCATTACTTCGGTTCAATACCTGAAAGAGTTATTGCATTTATGAAAGAATTCGAACTTGAAGCCTATAAACTTGGAATACCGGTGAAAATACGTCATAATGAAGTGGCACCCAACCAGTACGAATGCGCTCCTATATTTGAAGAGGTTAATCTGGCAGTTGACCATAACCAGCTTCTTATGGATATTATGAGACGTGTTGCTCGCAGGCATCACTTCAGAGTCCTCTTCCACGAAAAGCCTTTTGCAGGCATAAACGGTTCCGGAAAACATAATAATTGGTCGCTGGCTACAAACACCGGTGTCAACTTGCTTTCTCCGGGCAGAAATCCAAAGACAAACCTGCAATTTTTGACATTCCTTTTAAATGTAATAAAGGCAGTAAACGATAATCAGGAATTACTTGCTGCAAGCATAATAAATGAACCAAATTCACACAGACTCGGAGGCCATGAGGCACCACCGGCAATTATTTCTGTCTTTATTGGTAAATATCTTTCTTCTATACTTGATGAAATTGTTTCAAAAGTTACAACAAGAAAGATGAGTCCTTCGTTAAAAACAGACCTGAAACTTGGAATCGGAAAAATTCCGGAAATACTTCTCGATAATACTGACCGTAACCGTACATCTCCTTTTGCTTTCACCGGAAATAGATTTGAGTTCAGAGCAGTAGGTGCCTCAGCAAACTGCGGAGCTGCCATGATAGTACTAAATACTGCTGTTGCCAAACAGCTAGAACTATTCAGCTCAGAAGTCGATACTATCATTAAAAAGGGAAGAAAAAAAGATGAAGCCATATTTCAGGTTCTTAAAAAATATATTATTGAATCTCAGCGAATAAGGTTTGAAGGCGACAATTATAGCGAGGAATGGAGAAAGGAAGCTGCCAGAAGAGGACTTCATATCATTACAAGTGTGCCTGAAACGCTGAAACTTTATCTTACGCCACAGGGTAAAAGCTTGCTCGTTGAAACAGGCATTTTCAGTGAACGTGAACTAAAAAGCAGAGTGGATGTGGAATTTGAGAAATTCATTAAAAAAGTCCAGATCCAGTCACGGGTTCTTGGAGATATTGCTCTGAACCACATTGTACCTGTAGCAATTGATTATATAACATCACTGCTTGATAACGTAAAAGGGTTGAAAGAAGTTTTTCCGGAAGAAGAATCTGAAAATCTGGCTGCTCCAAGAAAAGAACTGATTAAGAAAATCTCTTATCACATTTCAGAAATCCAGAGACTGGTACATGACATGATTGAGGAAAGAAAGAAGGCGAACGTTATCGAAGATTTATACGATAAGGCCATAGCTTACGAAAGGAACGTAAAGCCTTACCTTGAAGAAATACGCGAGCACATCGACAAGCTCGAAAGAATAGTAGATAACGAAAAATGGCCATTGCCAAAGTACAGGGAGATGCTCTTTACACGTTAACAGCTGAAGAAAAATCTTTTTCGATTTCTCACGAACCAGATTTAACAGTTAATTTTAAAAAAGAGGCTTTTGAGACAGCCTCTTTTTTATTATAAATGGTCAATTTATTATTATAATTTAAGGCTTGCTGATACGTTTGTACAATAAACATCACTATTTTTACCTCAGGGTTATTATGAAAAGACGTATCTTAATATTATTACTGCTGATTCTGGTTGCGTCACCTGCTTTTGGCCAGAAGCGAAGGGCAAACAAGGCTTATGAGTTTTTCAGGGCGGGAGAATATTATGAGGCAATAGACCAGTTTAAAAATGCCTATTCCAAAACAAGAGACAGGGAACTTAAGGATGAAATGATTTTTATGGTTGCGGAATGTTACCGGCTTGTAAATGACCCGCGTAATGCAGAATTGTGGTATAAAAGGGCTGTGAGGTCGGCATATTCCAGACCAGAAGCACAGTACTGGCTTGCTGATGCTTTGAAAAAGAACGGGAAATACCAGCTAGCTATTGAGGAATTTAAAAAATACAAACAACTTGTTCCGTCAGATGCAAGGGCCGACAGAGAAATCCGTGCCTGTGAACTTGCTGACGAATGGCTCAGGAATCCTGAATCGTACAGGGTTGAAGAGTTGAAAGATCTCAATTCAAGGTACTCCGATTTCAGTCCGGCATATGGCAGGGATGATTTCGGAGTTGTTTATTTTACTTCATCAAGAGAAGGGGCACAGGGAAAGAAAACTCATGGTGCAACAGGCCAGAGTTTTGCTGATATTTTTGAATCTCGGCTTGATAAAAAGGGAAAATGGAGCCTGCCGGTACCGGTGGAATCATTAAACAGTGAATTTGAAGACGGAACTCCTAACCTGACACCTGACTACAAAGAAATATATTTTACCAGATGTGAAGCAGGAAAAAGGGAAAAGAAAGGTTGTGTAATAATGCACTCAGCCAGGAAAGGTGAAGGATGGGACGATCCGAAAAATATCGGTCTTCTTGCCGATACTCTTGTTGCAGCTCATCCTGCGATATCACCCGACGGACTTACGCTCTATTTTGTTTCCGATATCCCCGGAGGCTATGGGGGGAAAGATATATGGTATGTGACACGGGACAAACCATCAGGAAGCTGGTCGGGTCCGAAAAATGCAGGTCCCGACATTAATACTCCCGGAGATGAGGTCTTTCCATATCTAAGAAGTGACGGGGTGCTTTTCTTTTCTTCCGATGGTCACATAGGTATGGGGGGTCTTGATATCTTCAAAGCAACCCCTCAACCCGATGGCACATGGATCGTGCAAAACATGAGACCTCCAATTAACAGCAACGCCGATGATTTCGGAATAGTTTTTCAGGGTAACTCCGAGAGTGGCATCTTCAGCTCTACAAGAAAAGGAAGAATGAATGATGAGCTTTATTATTTCGAACGCCCACCTCTCAGGTTCTCAGTAACAGGATTGGTAAAAGATGAAAAAACAGGCGCACCAATACCCGCTGCAACTGTTCAGCTTATTGCAAGCGACGGCGCAAACCTCCAGACAGAAACCGGTACAGGCGGGGACTTTAAATTTACACTGCGCCCGAATGTTGATTATATCTTACTTGCATCAAAGAAAAATTACCTGAATGGAAAGGAAAGAGTGACAACAAAAGGACAGGAGAAGAGCCGCGACTTTATGGTAACAATACTGCTTTCATCCATCGAGCGTCCTATCGAACTGCCAAACATCTACTACGATTTCGACAGATGGGAACTGAGACCAGAGTCAATGGTTTCACTCGATAAACTTGTTGAAACTCTAAATGATAATCCTAATGTAACAATTGAACTGATGTCTCATACCGACTCGAGAGCAAGCGATGAGTATAACCTTGAACTTTCACAGAAAAGAGCCCAGTCGGTTGTTGATTATCTTGTTTCAAAAGGCATTGACATAGAACGACTCTCAGCAAAAGGATATGGTGAATCAATGCCAAAAGTGGTAGATGCCGATCTGGCTGCACAGTACCCCTTCCTGAAACAGGGTGTTACACTTACTGAACAATATATCAACAGTCTGGCTAATGACGAACAACGCGAAATAGCACACCAGATTAACAGAAGAACAGAATTCAGGGTGCTTAGAACAGACTATGAGCCTAAAAAGAAATGAGTGTTACAAAATATCCTTCTTATGAAAAAAATATTCTTTTCATTTCTTGTTTCATTTGCCCTGCTTTCTACTTTTGCTGCTAAACCACCAGTTAAAATACTTGTTGTTACAGGCGGACACGGATATAACAAGGAAACATTCAATGAAATGCTTAACAGCCTTGGAAGCGAATTCACTTATGAGGTGGCTGAATTACCTGATGCTTTCAGGATGTTCCTTCCAGAGAATAGGAACAAATACGATGTGCTGCTTTTTTATCATATGTGGCAGACTATAACTCCAGAACAGAAAGAGGCTTTTGTGTCGTGCATTAAAGATGGCAAGCCGGTAGTGGCACTTCATCACAGCATCTGCGCCTTCGACGACTGGGAAGAATACTGGAGAATAATAGGCGGAAAATATTTTCACAAACCAACTATCCTCGACGGTAAAGAATATCCGGCATGTTCATATATACACGATCTTCATTTCAAAGTAAAAGTGGCCGATAAAAGACATCCTGTAACAAAAGGAATTAAGGATTTTGAAATATTTGACGAAACCTACAAGGGTTACTGGGTCGCTCCATCAGTTAAGGTGCTTCTCACAACCGATGAACCATCGAGTACTCCGGTTATAGGCTGGGCAAAAACATACGGAAAGGCAAAAATTGTTGTGCTTCAGTCAGGTCATGATACCCCTACCTTTCAGCAGGCTGAATTCCGGCAGCTTCTCCGACAGGCACTGGAATGGGTAGTAAAATAAACATTTAACACTCTCATCCCTCATTCCTCATCCTGTCCCCCCATGCTGCATGTTATAATGTAACAAGACCTGCTTCTTTAAGAATGAAGATGTAATTTATTACATCCTGAAGTTCCACCTCACCTGACTTCATCTGGGCGTCGAGCAGTTTCTTTATATCCAGAGCTGAGTTCCTGCCGTTGCATAACCTGCATAGTTCCTGTGCATCGAGAAAGCGGCCTTTAATAGGGTATTTTTCCCTTATTGAAGGATCTAGCTTTGAGATTATCTGGCTATATCCCCTGTAACCGTTTTGCGTCACAAGAGGAGTGGGTTTTGGAATAATTGTTTTTGCCCTGGTTTCAGTTTCGGTTGGTTTAAAGGTTGTTGAAGCTATGCCGAGTGATAATGCTTTTGTCGAGGCATAACTGTCAAATACTGCAAGGGTGGCTTTTCCTGCAACATCAACTGAAGCAATAAGTTTTGCTATGCCGGCTTTCAGTGTTGCCGAAGAGGGAGCAAGTTCCTGAACGGTTTCAATAGTAGCCTTTTCGTTGATTATTGCCGCTTCGATGTAGCTTTTTGTCAATTTGTACAGATTTTCGAAATTTTCTCTGTTAGCCTTGTCGAGTTGGTCAATTGCCCGTTGCAGCTGTTTTCCGATTCTTGCCTGGCTGTTTCCCGCTACATCGGCAGCAATTTTCATGGCTGTTTCGTCGCCGGCACTGGCGATAGTATATGCAGCAGCAGCTCCTATAAAACATACTCTTTTAAGCTGTGTGGGGTCACATTTGTCGGCAACATCCTGTGAGGTGTGGTAGTAGAGGTCGGGCCAGGTTATCATCATCACACCTGGAACCTGAACGCCCCAGTCGTTAAATACTTCATGGTCGGATGCACCATAATGATCATCAATGGCATAATAGAACGGATCATCTGAACCAGTAGGTGCAACAATTCTTCTTATGAAGCCTTCCCTGCCGGGCGAGATAGCAAGGCCTTCGCGGTTACCCAGTCCTACAAAGTGAAAATAGTTCTCCATCACATCATTGATATAATGCGGGTTGCCATATGTTGTGCGGTGCAGGCACAGGAAAGAGTTGCTCTTCTTCAGCCACAGGCCTACCATGTCGAGGTTTATGTTGCAGAGGGTTTTCTGCATAAGTTCCTTGTTTTCGTTCACCCATGGTCCTGTCCCTGAAAATTCAGGCACCCAGATGAACCTGATTGTGCGTTTGGGCCGCTCAAGACGACCATCATTTATCATTGTATTCAGTATTCTGGCTATTTCGAGTATTGCCGCACTGCCAGAAATGTTATCGTTGGCTCCCATTTTGACAAATCCCTCGAAAAGGTGTGCAGAAAAAATTATTTCGCCTGCAGCAGGGTCAGTACCTTTTATTATACATGATGGTACTTCAAGTTCATAGGGCAGGTTCTGTACTTCAACCACGGCATGGACTGTGATCTTCTCACGCGCAAGCAGCCTGCTGCGGAGTATCTCTCCTTCGCGCGGGGGAAGGAAAAAACCAAAGGTGCCGGTCCCTTCGCTGCCCCGTCTGCTGCCGATACCTGTGATGGGAATGGCTAAAGGCACTTCTGAAGGCCTGGGTGAGTTGAACGATATTACCCCGAGAGCTCCCTTTGCCGAGGCAAGGGCATTGACAGTTGATATACTTCCTGAAGTGACAACTATTTTTCCCGATACACCTGCTTTTTCGATATCTTCCTGCCGTCCTTCACCCACCCATACCAGCTCGGCAGTAACATCCGCATTCGAGCTTCCTGATGCAAGCACTGCAGGCAGCTCCTGGTAATCAGCAAGTTTTGAAATGCCCGGACTAACTTCCCAGAGAGTGGCCCTGACACCATCCCATGTGGTCCCTCCGGGATATTTATTTACAACGACATCTTCAAGGCCATATTCTTTAAGTTTGCTTACAATATATTCTGTCTCAAAGAAATAGTCCGTATACTCACTTGCAGGCCGGTCATGAATATATCCAGCCATTTCAATAATATGATTCATAGCTCTTTCACCAGAAGCTTCGCCAATCAATTCTTGAACAATACGTGACTGTAGCAGTGACCTTGGCTCAGAATTCTGTGCAAATGAAATGGTGCACATCAGCAGGGTTATACATGATGAAACTAACAATTTATTCATTTTCAAAATATTAAATTATGGTTAACAACAGGAAAGATAATATTGTTTTTTCGTTTAAAAATAGAAATGAATATTTATTTTTTTAAATCTTTATTCGTCTGATTAAGTTTTATTAATCACTCAGAGTCCTCGAAGGCCATAAAGAGAAATCCTTTGTGAACTTGGTGCTCTCTTTGTGAAATTTCTTTTCACGTAAAGTCCACAAAGGCTGCAAAGAAGATAGTCTTTAATTATTTTAAAGGTTGATTAAATTTGTTCTTAAATTGTTGAATGAAACTATGAAATATAAATTTCTAATACTAACCATTATGAAAACATTACAAAAACTCCTTTGCATTATGATTTTAGCACTGGTAAACATTGAACTCACTCAGGGTCAAACCTCTGTGACACTAACATGGTATGGTCAGTCAACTTTTCTGATGAAAACCGGCGACGGTGTGAAAGTACTGATGGACCCTGCAAATCCGAATATGATAAAAGTGGATCTGAATGAACCGGTTGATCTGGTAACTGTTTCTCATGAGCATGGAGATCATAATTATGTTGCTCTGGCAAAAGGAAACCCTGTGGTTTTGAGAGGGCTAAGCGGTTCGGATTATGCAAAAGTTGATGAAACAGTCAAAGGTATTCATGTTCGTACTGTAGCAACATTTCATGACAATCAGGGAGGGGCACAGAGGGGGAAAAATGCAATTTTTATTTTTGACTTGCCTGGTATGAAAGTAGTTCATGTTGGCGATCTGGGGCATGTTCTAACAGAAGCACAGGTTAAAGAGACCGGCAAACCAGACATTCTGATGATTCCGGTAGGTGAAATATACACACTTGATTTGCAGTCTGTTATACAGGTGATTAAACAACTCAATCCCAGAATAATAATACCGATGCACTTTTCACCTGCCAACGCACAGGGTGGATTAAAACTTGGTACAGTTGAGGATTTTCTGAAGGTGGCAGGTTCTTCATTTGATGTGAAATATTCAGGTCATTCGGAAACATTTGTTGCAGGTAAACTTCCTTCCAAAACTACAATTATAGTTATGAAAACCTCGGATTGAGTTTTTTAAATATTATTTCACACAAAGGCCACAAAGACCACGAAGAGAAATCCTTTGTGAACTTTGTGTTCTTTGTGTGAAAAAAACTTATCTCCACAATGAATGAGAATGAAATATCGAAGATTATAATTGAATGTGCGATTAAAGTACACACGAACCTTGGCCCAGGTCTTCTGGAATCGGTGTATGAACGTACTCTTTCTTATGAATTGGTTAATAAAGGATTGTTTGTTGAATGTCAGAAACCAATTCCAGTAATATATGACAACATCGAAATTGGCGAAGCCTTCCGGGCGGATATTGTAGTCAATGACAAAGTAATTATTGAAATAAAATCTGTTGACGAATTAAATCCTGTTCATTATAAACAGTTACAAACATATCTGAAATTATCCGACAAGAAGCTGGGTTTATTAATTAACTTCAACAAGAAATTATTGAAAGAAGGGATAAAGAGGATTATAAATGGAGAAATTTAAAAGTTATTTCACACAAAGACCACGAAGGCCACGAAGCGAAATTCTTTGTGAGCTTTGTGCTCTTTGTGTGAAACAAAAAAGTTAACATGAAGAATAAGGAATAATAAGAAGTGGAATTTCACACAAAGGCCACAAAGACCACGAAGCGAAATTCTTTGTGAGCTTTGTGCTCTTTGTGTGAAACTTTTTCAGGGGGTTTTAACTTAATTAGCCACAGTTATATCTTCAAGAAACTCACTGCTTAGTACACCACAGGCAATCTCCCTTACTTCACCAGTCATCCTGATGTTCCACTCTTTATCAACCTGAATTTTCAGCGAACCACCCTGCATCCTGATGATAAGATCGCCTTTTACAAGTCCCCTCTTTACCAGCACGCTTGAAACCGCACATGCCGAGCTTCCTGACGCAAGAGTATAACCTGCACCTCGCTCCCAGATAAGTATCTCCGCCTCATTTTCCGAAATAACCCTTGCAAATTGCACATTGATGCGGTTAGGGAATAACTTGTGATTTTCCAGAAGCGGCCCGTATTTCTTTATCTCATCTTCATCAAGATAGTCTTTAATAACCACACAGTGAGGGTTGCCTACCGACACACAGTTAACCTCGTACTCCCGGTCACCTGCGGTAATTTTTTTGCCAATAAATTCCTTTTCATCCGAGTCAACCGGTATTTGCCGTGAGGCAAACACGGCTTTGCCCATATCTACTTTTATCAGAAGTGCCCTGTGTTTCTTTACTTCCACAATTTCGGCATGCACAATGTCTGTAAGGGTCTCGACCGAAAAACTCCGGTTACCCGTAAAACCGTAATCGTATATGTATTTACAGAAAATCCTCAGTCCGTTGCCGCTCTTTTCCGCTTCTGACCCGTCGGGATTATAAACCCTGAAACCAAAATCCGCCTTTGATGAAGGAACTTTTAAAACTATTCCATCGGAGCCGATACCGTAATGAACATCACACAGCCTCCTGATAGACGCGGGTGTAAGTTTAAAATCAATATTTTCCGAATCGAGCACGATGTAATCATTTCCGAGCCCGTGCATTTTGACAAAACTGTTTCGTTCCATAAAAATTTTTCGGTAAAATTAGTCAATATTAAGATATTCTTCTTTTTTATTGACTTCTGATTCCGATTTAAGATTCTTTCAATGGCACGCGGATGACGCTGATTTCACGGATCTTCGCGGATTGTTAAGAATCCGTCTGATCCGTATAATCCGTGTGTCATTATTTTTTAGGAATAACCGGCGGTGAAATAACTACTTTAGATATATTTGTCCAAAAATCAAAATATGGCATTTATTAACGAAAATTACCTGAAACTTCGCGGTGGTTATTTATTTCCTGAGATAAATCGCAGGGTAAGGGAATTCCAGAAAAACCACCCGGATGCAGATATTATAAGGATGGGAATCGGTGATGTGACTCAACCCCTTTGCCCGGCTGTCATAAAAGCTTTTCGCGAGGGAGTGGAAGAAATGTCGCGCCCTGAAACTTTCAGAGGTTACGGACCGGAACAGGGATATGAATTTCTGCGCGAAGCCATTGCTGAAAACGATTACCGCAGCAGGGGGATTGATATAAAACCGGGTGAGATATTCATTTCTGATGGAGCAAAGTGTGACACGGGAAATATTCTTGAAATTTTCGGACATAATAATGTAATAGCAGTTCAGGACCCTGTTTATCCGGTATATGTTGATTCTTGCGTTATGGGAGGCCGCACAGGAGAATATCTTGATAACGGTTATTTCAAAGGCCTTGTATATATGCCCTGCACTGCAGAAAATAATTTCATTCCGGAGATTCCGGAGAGGAAAATTGATATTGTTTTTCTCTGCTATCCGAACAATCCAACAGGTGCGTCTGCAAGCCGCGAGGAGCTCAGAAAATGGATTGATTTTGCCCGGAATAACAAAGTGATTATTCTTTATGATTCGGCATACGAAGCCTATATAACTGAACCTGATATTCCACATTCAATTTATGAGATTGAAGGTGCAAAGGATGTTGCCATTGAGTTCCGCAGTTTTTCAAAGACGGCAGGTTTTACAGGAACAAGGTGTGCCTATACGGTAATACCGGAGAACCTTACTGCATATACTACCGGAGGTGAACCAAAGCCGCTTCATCCCCTCTGGCTGCGTCGCCAGACAACAAAATTCAATGGTGTTTCGTACCCGGTTCAGAAAGCTGCTGCCGCCATATATTCACC
>JBASIK010000179.1:0-2293 GCA_049654745.1 Bacteroidales bacterium | reverse complement strand
TATTAAAGAATAAAAAAATCAAAAGAAATGAAAATGTTTGTAGTAGTTTATGACGGTACACTATTTCATGCCCATATGATCAAAAATCTCCTGGAAAATGAAGGTATTGAATCTTTTCTTAAAGATGAGATTATCGGAAGCCGTAGCGGTGAATTGTGGAAACTTGAAGGCGGAGTTAAAGTAGTGGTCTCTAATAACAATTTCAAGAAAGCGTTACAAATCGTAGAAAATTATGATAGATCTTTAAAATAGTATTACCATAATGTTGTCAATAATCTGATTTTATAGAGACTAAAAATTGCCTGCTTAAATAAATTTTAAATGATCTTATATGAATATTAATATCAGACCTGCAACTGAAAAGGATTTTCCAGTTGTTCTTTCATTAATTAAAGAACTGGCTGAATTTGAAAAGGCACCCGAAAAGGTAACAAATACAGTTGACCAGATGAAACGTGAACAACATTTGTTCAGATGCTATGTGGCTGAAACTGAAACCGGAGAGATTGCAGGAATGGCTCTGTTTTTCTTTGCCTATTTCACATGGGTAGGCAAATCGCTTTATCTCGACGACATCTACGTCAGACCAAAATTCAGAAAACAAAAAATAGGAACGGCCCTTTTAAAAAAAGTATTCGAAGTTGCCTGTGAAGAAAATTGCAAAAGGGTTCGTTGGCAGGTGCTTAAATGGAATCAGCCTGCCATTCAGATGTACCGCAAATACGGAGCTGACATCGACGATGAATGGCTTAACTGTACTTTTGAACATGAAGAAATCAAAAGTCTCAGGGATCGGATAAATCTTAATATTTAAATTATGAAAATCAACCTGACTTTTTCATTCTTTTTTATACTGGTGATAACTGCAGTTTCCTGTCAGCACACTAAGCAGAGATGGGTTGGTACCTGGAGCTGTGCCCCCCAGCTTGTTGAACCTCACAACATGCCCCCGGAACCAGGCCTTACAAATAGCACTCTCAGGCAGGTGGTACGTGTCTCAATAGGAGGTGATAGCGTCAGAGTCAGATTTTCAAATGAATTCAGCAGCAGTCAGGTAACTATAAGAAAAGCAAATATTGCATTATCAGAAGGAGGCAGTAAAATCGATGCTTCAACAATTACAATGCTTACTTTCAACAACAACCAGGAAGTAACCATGGAACCCGGTATGGCTGTTACTTCCGATCCTGTTGCTTTCCGTATCAAGCCGCGCACTGACATTGCAATCACCATCTTTTTCGGGACAACATCTCCGGATGTTACAGGTCATCCGGGTTCAAGAACAACCTCATACCTTATATCCGGGGATCATATATCAATGCCAGAGCTTTCTGATGCTGCCACAACCGACAGGTGGTACATTATTAATGGTATTGATGTTAAAGCTTCTGACAAAGCAGCTTCAATTGTTGTAATTGGAAATTCTATTACCGATGGAAGAGGATCTGGCACGAACAAACAAAATAGATGGCCCGATATACTTGCTGAAAGACTGATACAAAATCCTGCCACAAGTAATGTCGCCGTACTCAACCAGGGAATAGGCGGTAATTGCGTTCTGAGACCCTGTCTCGGGCCTTCAGCACTCGACCGCTTCGAAAGAGATGTTCTTAGACAGCACGGCGTCCATTGGCTTATTATACTCGAAGGTATTAACGACATAGGCCAGGCTCCCGACAGTACAGCAGCTATTTCAATTGCAGATAATCTTATCACAGCATATAAGCAGATGACAGAAAAAGCACATTCATCCGGTATTAAAGTATATGGGGCAACAATTCTACCCTTCAAAGGTTCGTTCTATTACACCGATTTCCGTGAAGCTGCAAGAAGAAAGGTAAATGAATGGATACGCCAGAATAATTATTTCGATGCAATTATTGATTTCGACATGATAATGAGAAATCCTGAAGACACTCTTTCACTGCTTCCTGAAACACACACCGGTGATTTTTTACACCCAAATGAAACAGGCTACCGGATAATGGGTGAATCAATTGATCTAAAATTATTTATAAAATAAACCATCCATTTGATTCCATTCAACCTTCCAAATCCTTAAAAACCTTTTAAGAATTTATTGTAATTTCAGGCTTGAATAAATAAATCATTCTGACTGAAATGAAAATTGCTTTTACTGCTGATCTGCATCTCAGAAACTGGAAAGAGACTCCTGAAAGATATAGGGCTCTTGAATATATTTTGAATGAACTTGCTGCAAAAGAAATTGGTAATCTTATTATTTCCGGTGACGTATTTGACAGAGATTTTAATAACTATACAGATTTTAATG
>JBASIK010000178.1:0-45449 GCA_049654745.1 Bacteroidales bacterium | reverse complement strand
AATAGTAATTCGATAGTAATTCAATTGTTCCCGATACGCTTCGCTGTCGGGACCTCCATTTCACTTATTCCCAACGTAGTTGATTTCTATCCGCGCAAATCTGCGTTTCCGGCGAAGCCGGAATCCGTGTCATCCGCGTGCTAATTTTTAAGGTCATTTGCGCTTCGCTTCGCTCAGCGGGGATTCAATAGTAATTCAATTGTAATTCAATAGTAACTCATTTTAAGTTCCTGATAAGTTTAGCTGAAAGGATCTTCGCGGAGTTCACCCAACAAAGAATTAATCTTTAGTTCTACTCATCTCTCATTCCTATCTCCTTATTCCTCTTAAATTATACACCGACACTGCCAGGATATAAACCAGACAAACTATCAGCACCGACATTCCCAGCACAATGCTACTTAAATCGCTAATCCAGCCGATAAGAAAAGGTATAGGAGCACCTCCTGAAACGGCCATTATCATCAACCCGGATATCTCACTGCTGCGTTCAGGAAACCTGCCAACGGTTATGGAAAAAATCAGAGGCCAGATGTTGGCAACTGCCAGGCCTGTCAGAAAGACTAATCCCCATGCGACTGCCCTGGAAGGTATAACAAGAAGAATTGCCACAGTAGCTATCGAGAGTGCTGTTGTCCACGTAAGAAATCTGGGTGCCTGAATCTTTGTGAGCATTATTGCTCCAAGGAATGTTCCGAGCATACGGCCAAAAAAATAAACACTGCGACCCGACTCTGCTGCTGTCTGTTCTATGCCGAAATGCTTCATCAGAAACTGCCCGGAATTCGAGTTGAACCCAACATCCACCCCCACAACAAGAAATATAGCCACAACCATCATCAGTATGTAACTGTTTCCAAGCAGGCCAAATGAAGTTTTCAATGTTGCCCGGTAACCTTCTTCCTTCCGCTCTTCTATTTTTACTGACCCCAGCCACATTACAGCCAAAAACGATATGATGCCAAAAACAAGAAATTCGAGCTTCCAGTCACCAAACTGCGAAGCAAAGACCGCCGCCAGCGGAGCACCAATCATCGAACCGACAGCCTTAATAAACTGCGAGAAACTAAGGAAACTCGATGCCCTGTTTGAAGGTACAACATCTAATAACAGTGGATTTGCTGATACCTGTACAATGGTGTTACCGATGCCAATAAGAGCAAACCCTGCCAGCACCATCCCGAAGGAATAAGAAATAAAAGGAATAAGTAGTCCGGCTGCTGTTAAAACCATTCCTGTATTAAGGACAAACCTTTTACCATATCTTGCCTGAATAATTCCTACCGGCACCGATAGCAGGAAAAACCAGAGAAATGTTGCCATCGGAATTAACTGGGCAAGCGTCGCACTGAGATCCATATCTGAACCAACCCTATCAACACTTATCCCTACCAGATCCACAAAACTCATCACAAAAAACGACATGAGTACTGGAAGAATCTTTGAAAGGCTGATTTTTGTATTCATAATGAGATTTTTCTGTTAGACACTATTCTTTTAACCTTGAACATTTAACCTTGAACCTTATACTTTCACATCAACGGCAGGGCATGCTGTACAGCCTTCCAGAAATGATCATCAAAGAGGTACGCACTGCCAAGTAGTGCCGCATCCTCTTTAAGCTCAGAAATACCCACGTCTCCTTTCCAGCCTTCTTTCCTCAGCCTCCCTTCAAATACCTCCCCGAAAAGATGATATGCATTCGAAATGTTGCCGCCAATAACCAGTATCTCAGCCCCGAACTTCTTCAGCCACGGAGCCAGAAAAAATGCAAGATCGTTACCAAATTTCATGAATAACCCCTGAACAGTCTTGTCCCCGTGTGCCAGATCCGATAATTCCTTCACACCACCTATTTCTTTCCCTGTAGCCTCCTTGTAACTTCTTATAAACCACCTGGTTGAAAAATAATCATCAGCAATACTTTCACCATAAGGTAAATGGTATACACAACCTATCTCAGGAACATCCGGACCATCAACAACCGGAATACGGTCACTAATAAATGCCGATCCCAATCCTGTGCCCAGAGTAATACACATCGATTTTCTGTAATTCTTAGCTTTTCCTGCCCACGCTTCCCCTACTGCAAACGCCGACGCATCGTTAATAAAACGAATACCGAAATCATCCGGCAGTTCAAGCTTGCTCTTCACCGCATCCCCAATATTAAACCCGTACAGGTTCTCATATTTCGAAACACCCTTTATATAACATATCCCATTCACGTAATCAAACGGCCCCGGCATTGCAAAACCTATCCCTCGGATGTCATCAAACTTTAAATGCCCCATTACCTCTTGCAAACACGAACTCCAAACATCAATTATCTCAAAAGCCTGCGCCTGGTTATTTACCGGCCTGTCAGCCATAGTTTCCTTTAAAACTTTTCCTGACGTCATGTCAACAGCTGCAGAAGTGATATGACTACCACCTATGTCGACACCAATTGCAATATTTTTCCCCATAAGAAATATCTGTTTATAACCCTATATGAATAAACTGCCTGAAAATATTTAAAATTGATAAAAATTCAAAACGGAATTCTGAACATAATTATTTTTTATTCGAAAATTTTTGTTGCGGGTCACTTAGTATAAAGTTTATCGATTGTTAAATCATATGCATTTTATTTGTTTCTTCCTAAAAGAAATACTACTTTTTGATGATTAAATAGCATAAATCCGGGACAATGAAAATCTCTAAACTTTTACCTCTTATTAACATCATTGTTGTTAGTATTTTATTTACGACCTCATATGCACAGGAATCGTGGAAGAAGGAATTCCATAACTGGGCATTGACTCCACCTATGGGGTGGAACAGCTGGGACTGCTTTGGCCCAACAGTCACTGAAGCAGAGGTAAAAGCCAATGCCGACTATATGGCTGAACACCTCAAACAGCATGGGTGGGAATATATTGTTGTGGACATCAGATGGTATGTGGCAAACGATAAGGCTCACGGTTATAATCAGACCGACCCTCAATATTCAATTGATGAATCTGGAAGATTCACACCTGCTGTAAACCGCTTTCCCTCTGCGGCAAACGGAGCAGGATTCAAACCCCTTGCAGATTATGTTCACAGTAAAGGACTTAAGTTCGGGATACATGTAATGAGGGGCGTGCCGGTTATTGCAGTAAAAAACCGTATGCCTGTATTGGGCACAAATCTTACTGCAGCAGATATTTATACTGAAGAAGGTCAGTGCAGATGGCTCAGGGACATGTACACCATTGTGGCAGGTAAACCCGGTGCCCAGGAGTATTATAATTCAATCATGGAACTCTATGCCTCGTGGGGCGTGGATTTCCTGAAGATTGACGACCTCTCCTCCCCTTACCATGCTGCTGAAATTGAAATGATACGAAAAGCTATTGACCGCACTGGAAGAAAGATAGTTCTCAGCACCTCCCCTGGTCCTACACCTCTGGAGCAAGCCGAACACATCAGGCAGAATGCCAACATGTGGCGAACTGTTGGTGATTTCTGGGATAACTGGCCACAGCTGAAAGAACAATTTAACGTTTTTGAAAAATGGTATCCGTATGTATCCCCCGGAGCATGGCCCGATGGTGATATGCTTCCCCTCGGACATATAGGAATAAGAGCTGAACGAGGAAACGACAGAATGTCGGGCTTCACAAAAGATGAACAATTTACACTGATGACCCTATTCTCAATATTTAAATCCCCACTGATGTTCGGAGGAAATCTGCCCGACAATGATCATTTTACTTTATCACTTCTCACAAACAAAGATGTAATTTATGTAAATCAGCATAGTACAAATAATCGCCCGCTTTTCAGAATTGACGACAAAGTTGCATGGACAGCCGAAGACCCCAAAACAGGGGTCAGATACCTTGCACTATTCTACATCGCCGATCCCGGAATGCTCGATCGTAAGCGTATAGATCCCGATAGCCCCGTACCACCCGACTCAGTACAGATAAGTGTAAACCTTAAAGAAATAGGTATCAACAAAAAGGTGAAAGTTACTGATCTGTGGTCGGGTAACTATATTGGAAAATACAAAAATGAATTTACACGCTGGATAAGACGGCATGGGTGCGGTTTTTACAGGCTCGAAAAATAATTCAACCCTTAATCACTGCCAGAGGCGAAAGACCTGTTACTATATCCACCAGATCGGCCTGCTGAGACATCACCTCTTCAATATTCTTGTATGCCGAAGGAGCCTCTTCAAGGTCATTTTTTGTACGAATTGAATGCAGTATATCGAGTTTATCAAGCCTTCGCTTTTCCTCCTCAAGATTAAGTGTACGTATAGCCTGGTTGCGTCCCATTACCCTACCAGCACCATGTGAGCAACTCTCAAAACTGTCCGGGTTCCCCTTGCCCTCAACAATATAACTCCTCGTTCCCTGCGATCCGGGTATGATACCTTTGAGTCCCCTTGTAGCCTTTGTGGCACCCTTACGGTGAATAACCAGATCTTCTCCGAAATGTTTTTCAATGGCTGCGTAATTATGGGCTATATTTATTATCTCACCATGAGAAAATTTTGAACCGAAATAATCGTTGAACACACCAATTATCCTGTCCATCATCAGATAGCGATTACACATTGCAAATTCTATACAATACTGCATCTCCTTCAGATAATCCTGTCCGATTTTCGAATCGAGCCGCAACCATGCAAGTTCAGTTTTTGGTCCGTAATCTTCACCAGCCTCCCTGTTAAGGCTGATGGCTTTCTTGTTGTAATAGTCAGCCACCTGCTTCCCGATGTTTCTGCTTCCCGAATGTATCATAATCCATATTGCACCATCATCACCTTTCTGAATCTCAATAAAATGATTGCCACCTCCAAGTGTCCCCACCTGATGCAATGCACTGTCGTATTCCCTCGATACTACAGGAAGCTCAAACGGATCAAAACCCAGTCTGGCGGGATCCGGCATCTTATCATGACCCTGAGATTTTTTATGATGTTTGAACCCAAGTGGTATAAGTTCCCTTATATCACTCATAATCTTTTTCAGGTCGTTTTTGTTAATGCCGGTCAAACTGGTCTTTACTGCCGACATGCCACATCCTATGTCCACACCCACAGCATTGGGTATTATCACTTCGCTGGTTGCCAGAACTCCTCCAATGGGCATACCGAAACCTTCATGGCAATCAGGCATTATTGCAATATGCTTCCTTGCATAAGGATGCCTTGCCAGATTGAGTATCTGCCGGTAGGCACCTGGTTCAATGTCGTCGGTCCAGAGCAATACATCAAGTCCGTCAGTTTCAAGTTTTTTTACCATACGGAATTTTTTACAAAGTTACGGATTTTTAACCGGCCTTACAATTGGGGCGGAAGGCTGAAGGCTGAAGGAGGAAGGCTGAAGGAGAAAAGAGCATATCATCAAAAGAATATAAAAACCTCTTACGCTCCCTGAGCGGTGTCGAAGGGAGTGGTGTCCTTGAACCGTAAACCTTGTACCCTCAACTTTGAACAAGAAACAAAAGTTGGGAACTGAAAAAATTTATTTTTCTTAAACCTCTTTGCTGAGTTATATTTTTTATATAGTTTTCACGCATTATATAATGAACTATTCCAAAACCCTTTCAAAATGATTACCAGAATTCTGGCTGCAGTGTTGCTGTTTATCGGGACGGGGTTCCTTTCTGTGTTTTCACAGGGCATCCCATCTCCGAAAGAGCATTTTGGATTCAACATTGGCGACGATTATATGCTTGCCACCTATACACAGACTGAAGAATATTTCAAAAAGCTCGATGCTTCGGAGCGTGTAAAGCTTGTTGATATCGGGATGACCGAGGAAGGTAGGCATCAGTATATGTTAATCATTTCTTCTCCTGAAAATATAAAAAACCTGGAGCGTTACAGGGAGATATCTATTAAGCTTGCAAGGGCTGAAGGTTTAAGTGATGAAGAGGCCCGGAGGCTTGCCGACGAAGGCAGGACTGTGGTATGGATTGACGGTGGTTTGCATGCCACAGAAGTGGTTGGCACACACCAGCTTATTGAAACAGCATGGCAGCTTGCCAGCCGCAACGACAGGGAAACACTCGAGATACTCGATAATGTCATTGTGCTGCTTGTTCACGCCAACCCCGACGGGCAGGAATTGGTTTCGTCATGGTATATGCAGGAGAGCGATCCTCAGAAACGAAGAATGAACATACCAAGACTTTATCAGAAATATATCGGGCACGATAATAACAGGGACTTTTACATGCTTGCCATGCGGGAGACACGCAATATGGCACGCCAGATGTTTATAGACTGGATTCCGCAGATCCTGTACAATCATCACCAGAGTGGTCCTGCCGGAACTGTTCTCGCAGGTCCTCCCTACCGTGACCCGTTCAATTACCTTTTCGAGCCACTGCTAGTCACAAGCATAGATGCTCTCGGAGCTGCCATGAATAACCGCCTCAATGCTGAAGGCAAACCAGGTGCTACACAGCGCACAGGTGCTTCATTTTCTACCTGGTATAATGGCGGGCTGCGTACAACAGCATATTTCCACAATATAGCGGGGCTGCTCACGGAGATAACCGGAAGTCCTACACCGTCGGAGATACCTCTTGTCGTTGACAGGCTTCTTCCCAACGGCGCCACTCCAAATCCCGTTACACCCCGTAAATGGCATTTCAGAGAATCAATAGACTATTCCATCTCACTAAACTATGCAGTACTCAGCTATGCAAGTCGTCATCGCAGCGAAGTGCTTTACAACATTTACCGCATGGGAATGAATTCCATCGAGCGCGGCAGCAGAGACAACGTTACAATAACCCCACGCATAATCGAAGCTATGAAGAAACTGGCTGAAAGTGACACTGCTGCAAGGAGTTCTTCTGCTTCAGGAAATTTTGCGGGTCAGCAACAACCCAGAATCCCATTGAAGTATTACGAACAGGTTATGAACGATCCTGCTTTCTTGGATCCAAGGGCATATATAATACCTTCTGACCAGACTGACTTTCCAACAGCGGTCAGGTTTGTTAATGCTCTTATCCTCACAGGCATAGAAGTGCATAAAGCTTCCGGAAGTTTTACCGTTAATGGAAGAACCTATCCGGCAGGTTCTTATGTAATAAAAACTGCACAGGCTTTCCGCCCTCATGTGATTGACATGTTCGAGCCTCAGGATCATCCTAACGATCTCCAGTACCCGGGTGGACCACCCATACCACCATATGATGCAGCGGGATGGACCCTTGCATTGCAGATGGGAATAAAATTCGACCGTGTCACAGACGATATTAACGGGCCTTTCGTCAAATTGCCGGTTGGCGTTTCTGAACCTTTCCCGGTACAAACATTGCCAGCAGGAGCAAAAGCCGGATACCTGCTTGTACCTGCAATCAATAACTCATTCAGAATCGTAAATGATCTGCTTGCTGCAGGTGTTGAAGTTTTCAGAGTGACAAAGGATGAGAAAAACACAAATAATGTTCGAGCAGGTGATTTCTTTGTTCCCATTGCGGCAAGGAGACTCCTTGCAAAACTTATCTCAGAATACGGAGTTAAAGTTAAGCCGGCATCAAAACGGCCTTCTGCAATGGAAAAAATTCTTCCAGCAAGGATTGCTATCTGGGATAGATACGGGGGTTCCATACAATCGGGATGGATAAAATGGATTCTTGAGCAGTATAATTTCCCTTACCGCACAGTTTTTTCGCAGGGGATTGATTCAGGAAGTCTGAAACAGAAATTTGATGTGATAATCTTTCCCTCTGGTGCCATACCAGCCTACAGAGGAGCTGTACAGGAAGGTCAGGGCACTTTTCAGCGCCAGCAACCGGGCGAAGATGTGCCGGAGCCCTATAGGAGCTGGACAGGCTCAATAACTGCCGAAAGATCTATTCCACAACTTAAACAGTTCATTGAGGAAGGAGGGATAGTAGTTGCTACCGGAACAAGCACAAATCTTGCATACCACCTGCAGTTGCCTGTGAAAAATGCACTAGTAAAAAAATCGGAAGATGGCCGTGAAACGCCGCTAAGCAACACTGAATTCTTTATACCAGGCAGCCTGCTGTCAGTGGCAGTTGATTCATCGCTTGCTGAAGCATGGGGCATGCAATCGCGGGGAATAATATTTTTCGACAGAAGTCCGGTTTTCAGTCTCGGCGACGATGTAGAAACAAAAGGTGTAAAAAAACTTTTATGGTTTACTGATGAAAAGCCTCTTGCCAGTGGCTGGGCCCTCGGACAACAATATCTTAAAGGAAACTGTGCAGGTTTTACTGCTGCTGTTGGAAAAGGAAAACTTGTTGCCTATGGATCCGATATAACTTTCCGCAGCCAGTCGCAGGGCAACTTCAGGCTACTTTTCAACCAGCTGTACAACTATCAGATTAAAAGATGACTGGCAGCATTGAAATTCAGATAAAATAATGTCATAAGTCATATTTTTTTTTCAGTTTTAGTTATAAATTGTAACAATTTTAAATAACTAAACAATTTAATAATATACATATGCCTAAAGTCACAAAGGAAGATGCTCTTCTGTACCACAGCAGGGGACGCAAGGGAAAACTTGAGGTAATTCCCACAAAACCATACGGAACACAATTTGATCTCAGTCTGGCTTACACCCCCGGTGTTGCTTTTCCATGCCTTGAGATTGAGAAGAACCCGGATGATGTTTACCAGTATACTGCCAGAGGTAACCTTGTTGCAGTGATATCGAATGGCACAGCAGTTCTTGGGCTTGGTGACATTGGAGCAATGGCAGGCAAACCGGTAATGGAAGGAAAAGGGCTTCTTTTCAAAGTGTTTGCCGATATTGACGTCTTCGACATTGAAATTGACGAAAAAGATCCGGAAAAGTTGATTGAGATATGTGCCAAAATTGCTCCTACATTCGGAGGAATAAACCTGGAAGATATTAAAGCTCCTGAATGTTTTGAAATTGAAAAGCGACTGATAGAGATGCTCGACATCCCTGTCTTCCATGATGACCAGCACGGCACAGCAATAATTTCAGGAGCAGGATTACTGAATGCTCTCGAGATTACAGGGAAAAAGATAGAAGACTTAAAGGTGGTTGTAAGCGGAGCAGGTGCCGGGGCCATTGCCTGTACAAAATTTTATGTGTCGCTTGGTGTCAGAAAAGAAAACATCGTAATGACCGATAGTAAAGGGGTGCTGAATAAAAAGCGAAAGGATTTGAACAAATATAAGATGGAATTTGTGACTGACAGAAATATTGACACCCTTGCTGAAGCCATGAAAGGGGCTGATATGTTTCTGGGACTTTCGGTTGCCAATGTCGTTACAAGGGAGATGCTTGCCTCGATGGCGCCCAACCCGATAGTGTTCGCAATGGCAAATCCTGTCCCTGAAATTTCTTATGAAGATGCAATGGCAACCCGTAACGACCTTATCTTTGCAACAGGAAGGTCGGATTACCCGAATCAGATAAATAACGTGCTCGGATTCCCATATATCTTCAGAGGTGCGCTTGACGTAAGAGCCTCAGTCATTAATGAAGAAATGAAACATGCAGCTTCACAAGCACTGGCAAGCCTTGCCAAAGAACCTGTGATACCTGAAGTATTGAAAGCATATAACCTGAAAGAACTAAAATTCGGCAAGGATTACATAATCCCCAAACCTCTGGATCCCAGACTGATATCAACAGTTTCTCCTGCTGTTGCAAAAGCAGCAATGGATACAGGAGCAGCAAAGTTCCCTATAACCGACTGGGAAGCATATAAAAAGAGCCTCGACAGGAGGCTTAGAGAGCATATACAGAAGGTTGCAGCACTGATTGGCACTTAGTCTGAAGAGAAGAAAAGAGATTTAAACAGTTGTTGCAAAACGTTTTGCAATCTTCTTCTCGTACATGGCAGTAATGAAATCAGCTATTTCCTGAATTGTAAAAGAGCTTCGATTGATAATTGCATCGAAAAGATAATCAATTGACAATGGCTTTTTATCAAGGAAATTCAGAATAAGATTATACCTTTTCTCGTCAGTGTCAACAACATATTCTTCGGCTGTCTCAATATCCATCTCTTTCTTTTTCATTACGTTCTCCACCCTCCAGTAGAATGGAGCAATAAGCCTTATATGAAGGGCATTCTGAAAATCGCGTGCAATTGCCACACTACCTCTACCTACAAAAACAATATAACCTTCCTTACACATGGAAAGAACCACATCTTTAATTGCCTTTTTTACCCTTAAATCACTGACAAAATTTCCGGAAAAAGCCATTATCATTTCCGAAATATCTGTAAGCTCAATCCCCTTGTAAAAATTTTCTATACGGTTAGGATCCGTATTAAGCTCTTCTGCAACCTTGTAAATTATGTCTTTGTCAATCCATTTCCATTTGTTTGTGCAGTACTTCCTGTTCAGGTTATCAACTACCATCTCGGCAACCTGCCGTGCATCACATCCTGTCTGCCTCGATATTGTTATTACAGGGCCATCCTGCGAGGCAGGCCTGCTCATAATCGATTCCCTGTAACGGTGGTCGAAGTAATCGAATATTTTTTTCATAACCTTAAATTTTATATCCCTCCAGTGGGAAATATTTAAAAAGTTTATTATCAACCACTTATCCCGTATAAAAAAACGGCAGCAATACAGGGTAATTATCAAATAACCCGACAGAATCTTTTGCCATAATTTACGAAAAAAATTTGTAACCAGGAAATTTATTCAGATACTTCTCTGAAAAAAATATCTGTCAGCAAGGATGCGTTTTATTACTGAAAAATTTTAATAATCTGCTTGGACTGTAAAAAATTAAGTATGGTGTGATTTTTGTATATTTGCATCAATCAGAAATGAAAAACTTACTAAAATATTCGCCTCTAATTATCAGCATATTTCTCTTCACTGCATGTAAAAAAATACATGTTGTAAGTGAAGGTCAGAAAATCCTTTTTCAATATGAATATGTAAATTATTCCTCAGGTTTTCAGCATTACGGATTCATTATCGACAATGATGGGAATATCCTCATTTTCAACAAACCCGAAAAATGGAACTTCTCCGGTTCGAATAAAATACTTACCCAGGCAGAAATAGAAGAGAATATTTCATCATGCATTCCCTCAGGTAAAAAGATTCCCGAAAATGAACTTAAAAAATTTGTAAACTATATCGATAATATAGCAGCAAGTAAGGTTTCTGCACCGAGAACAAGGCACAGGGCATCAAAAGCAGGAACACTGAGTTATTACTGCTTTCTTTTCTCAGAAAGTGACTCAGAATACAAAGTAGTAACTATTAAAACCGAAGGGGAGGTTGAGTGCGAAAATCTCAACTTCTTTTCAAGAAGAGTAATAGAATGGATGAGAGATATTAACAGGTCACTTAATAAATAATCCTTCTGTCTGAAATAAATTTCCTGTCATTTGAAAAATAATTTTTATATCCAGTAATCCCAATTCATTTTGTTATATCTTTACTTAATTATTTAATTGATAAAAAAATCTTGACAAAGCAACCCGCAACATGATAAAATTTATTCTTTCAACACCAGAGCTGTTATGGTTTTTACTTGGCCTAATCCTGTTTCTGCTTGAACTCATCCTTCCCGGTTTTGTAATTTTCTTTTTCGGCGTTGGAGCATGGACAACAGCATTTGTATGTCTTCTGTTTAACCCCGGTGTGGATACACAGATTCTGATTTTTGCATTAACATCTGTTCTATCACTGGTCGCGCTTCGGCGCATGATTCAGAAGAAATTCTTTTATGGCCGGAACGACAACAGCCATCTGATAGAAGATGAATTTACCGGGAAAGAAGCCATAACTCTCTCTGAAATTAAACCGGGCAAAAAAGGCAAGGTCGAATTTAAAGGTACTGTCTGGACGGCAGAATCTGATACCGATATTGATGAAGGTGAAACAGTAATAATCATCAATAAAGATAATTTCAACCTTAAAGTAAAACCAAAAAATAAATAACAATGTTAGCTTCAACCACAACATTCATTCTTCTCGGATTAATCCTTCTCGGATTCATTCTGATCAGTAGTGCGGTAAAAATTGTACCACAAAGAACTGCTATAATTGTAGAGCGTCTCGGCAAATACAAAGCAACTTATACAGCAGGCTTTCAGATTATCATTCCTTTCATCGACAAAGTAAGGTATCGGCACACTCTGAAAGAACAGGCAATGGATGTTGCACCTCAGGTATGTATCACAAAGGATAATATTGCCGTGGAGGTTGATGGGATTCTTTATCTTCAGGTTCTTGACCCGATGAAGGCGTCGTACGGGATTGACAACTACAAGTTTGCCTCGATTCAGATAGCTCAGACAACCATGAGAAGTGTTATTGGCAAGCTGGAGCTCGACAAAACATTCGAGGAAAGGGAAGCCATAAACAATGCCATTGTTGAGGCGGTGGATAAAGCCAGTGAACCATGGGGGGTAAAGGTTACACGTTATGAGGTTAAGAATATTTCTCCGCCCCAAAGCATAAGAGATGCCATGGAAAAACAGATGAGGGCTGAAAGGGAAAAGAGGGCTATAATCGCCGAATCGGAAGGTACCAAACAGGCAAAAATAAATGTTGCCGAGGGCGAAAAGCAGGAGCTGATCAAAAAATCGGAAGGTGAAATGCAAAGACGTATCAACGAAGCCGCAGGACGAGCCTCAGAGATAGAACAGATAGCAAAGGCAACAGCAAACGGACTGAGGGCGATTGCTCAGGCAATATCAGAAGAGAATGGACTCAATGCAGTTAACCTCAGAATAGCCGAACAATACCTTACCGAATTTGGAAAGCTTGCAAAACAGAATAATACGATTATCCTGCCTTCAAACCTTACTGATGTAGGAGGAATAATAGCCACTGCAACAGCAGTGTTCAACGAATTGAAGGATAAGCAGAAAAAACAGTCCTGATATTTTCAGGAAACTGATTTAAGACAGAACCGGATTTAGTGTACCGGAGCGGGGAAAGCCATTATGCAACCGCTAAATCTCTTCGTGCTCTGTCCGCCGTATTATTTCATTCTGCAGGTCTTCACCCAGATCGTTGAAATAGTCGCTGTATCCTGCAACGCGCACAATCAGGTCACGATATTTTTCCGGATGTTTCTGTGCATCTCTCAGTGTTTCTGTTGAAACCACGTTGAACTGAATATGATGTCCATCGAGGCTGAAATAACTTCTTATAAGTGCTGTAAGGTTTGCATAGCTGTTTTCATCGTTAAAGAAGGAAGGTGAGAATCTCTGATTCAGCAATGTCCCGCCTGTCTTAAGGTGGTCAATCTTCGATGCTGACCTAATAACTGCCGTGGGACCTTCATGGTCAGCCCCCTGGACTGGAGAAATTCCCTCCGACAGAGGCTGCCTTGCATTACGCCCGTCGGGTGTGGCTCCTGTCACACTTCCGAAATAAATATGTGAAGTGGTTGGAAGTAAATTTATTCTGTGAACTCCTCCCCGCAAATCGGGTCTTCCATTCACTGCATCATAAAAAATCTCGAAAACTTTTATGGCATGCCTGTCGGCATAATCATCATCATTACCGTATCTGGGTGTTTCATACAGAAAATCGTACTGCATCTGCTCAAACCCCTTAAAGTCAGCCTGCAACGCTTCCTTAACCTCTTTCCATGAATATTTGCCTTTATCGTAAATATTGTACCTGACCGAAGTAAGTATGTCAGCCATACTTCCCAGCCCAACCCCCTGAATATATGTAGTATTGTATCTGGCTCCTCCGTTGTTGTAATCTTTGCCATTGGCTATGCAGTCTTCTATAAGAAGAGACAGGAAAGGTACAGGAAGGAATTCTGCAAATGTCTTGCTGATCACATTATTCCCGCGTATCTTGATATCAATAAAATAGTTCACCTGTTTCCTGAAGGCTTCAACAAGTTCTTCAAAGGTTTTGAATGACTCTACCTCTCCGGTTTTAAGACCTATCTGCTTTCCAGTGCGTGGGTCTATACCGTTGTTAATTGTAATTTCAAAAACCTTTGGCATGTTAAAGTAGCCTGTAAGCCAATAGCATTCTGTCCCGAAGGCTCCTGTCTCCACGCAGCCTGAGGCACCTCCGTTACGGGCATCGGTAATATCCTTCCCCTGTCGCAGAAGCTCCTGGATAATAGCATCGGTATTGAACACCGAAGGCTGTCCGAACCCTGTTTTTATGATGTCGAGGGCTTTGTGAACAAACCTGTCGGGCGACTTTTTGCTTACCTGAATCATTGAGCTTGGCTGTACCAGTCTCATCTCTTTTATCACATCAAGCAGCATATAGGTTACTTCATTTACTCCATCGCTGCCATCGGGCTTTACACCTCCAAGATTGATCAGGCAGAAGTCGGTGTAAGTATTGCTCTCCTGTGCCGTTACTCCTACTTTAGGCGGGGCAGGATGATTGTTAAACTTTACCCAGAAACTACAGAGCAGCTCATAAATCTCTTCTCTGGTAGCATTGCCTGATTCGATATCTTTTTTAAATACAGGCAGCAGGTGCTGGTCAAGGCGTCCGGGATTGAATGAGTCCCACGGATTTAGTTCGGTGATAACTCCAAGGTGGATGAACCAGTAGTGCTGAAGCATTTCATGTACCGTTTCGGGAGCATTGGCAGGCACCTTGCGGCATATTGCAGCCATTTTTTCAAGTTCTTTCTTTCTTCCCGGATCCGGTTCCTTTTGAGCCATCTTTTCAAGTTCTTCAGCATGACGGAGGGCATACATAATTATCGCATCACATGCAATATCCATTGCTTTAAGTTCCTCCAGCTTTCTCAGTGCATCCGGGTCATTGTAAAAATCAATTTTAGCTATACTTGCCTTTATCTCTTCTTTTAACTGCAGAAAGCCAGTTTTGAACATCTTATATCCCAGTACCGTATGTCCGGGAGCCCGCTGCTCCTGAAACTCTGTAAACACTCCTGCTTCATATGCATCGAGCCACTCAGGGGTCATCAAACTCATAATCCTGTCGCGGTTACTCCTGCCTTTCCAGAAAGGGATAATCTCTTTTTCGTAAACTTCAAAAACCTCTTTACTTACCTTGAATGATACTTTAGGCCTGCTGTTCAGTATCTCAAGGTCTTTAATGCTATGAACACATATCTCAGGATAGGTAGGTGTAGCTTTAGGGGCAGGACCTCTTTCACCCACAATCAATTCACCTTCATTTATACATAATTGCTTGTTGCGAAGCAGGTATTCAAATGCTCTGGCTCTCAGAACCGGAGCCGACAATCCCCTGACCTCATCACTTTTGTAAAATTGCGTTATCAGTATTGCCCTTTCGGCTGAAATAGTCTCCTCAGCATTAAGGCTCTGTTCCCTTAGTTTTCTTACTCGTTCAGTCATGGTTTCTAAAATTTTTTCAGATTTAACAATTATATCACCCTCCAATCTTAACCTTTATACCTGTGACGGAAAAAAATTCCTTCAACTCCTTCATCCTTTCGGATGATGGTGTATTATAATCCTTCATTTTGTCCTCACGGTTTAATCTCCTGTACTTTGAGGCACCTATCTTATGGTAAGGCAAAAGATTAATCATCCTTATTCTGCCTGTTTTGATTTCACTAATGTATTTTCTTAACTCATAAAGATGCTGTTCATCATCATTAATTCCTGGTATAACAGGTATCCTCAGCATTATTTCGACATCCGATTTCAGCATTAGCTGAAGATTTTTCAGAATAAGTGTATTTGTAACACCTGTAAATTTCTGGTGTTTTTCCGGATCCAGGTGTTTCAGGTCGAACAGAAAAAGGCACGTATACGGTAAAACTTCCGGAAGAAGTTCCGACGGAAAATGCCCTGATGTGTCAATAGCAGTATGGAACCCTGCTTTTCTGCACACTTTCAGTGTTTCAAGCAGAAATTCAGGCTGCATAAATGGTTCTCCTCCTGAAAAAGTAATGCCCCCGCCAGATCGTTCTATGAAAACTCTGTCTCTTTCAATCAATGCAACGATATCCTCCGGCTCATAATATTCACCTGCCATCTTTTTTACTGAAAACTCCTTCTTCCCTATTCGCCTTATCTCATTAACTTCTTCAGGTTCAGATGATATACTTTCAGGGTTATGGCACCACCAGCACGAAAGCGGACATCCTTTCATGAAAACAGTCACTCTGATGCCAGGACCATCATGTATTGAATAGCGTTTTATACTGAAAACAAGACCTTTCATGTGCAAACAGAAAAATTATGCGTGGAGATATTAAGCCTGAAATAAGTGTTTAACAGCCGTAGAACATAAGGCAGCAATAGAGTCTGCGGCCAAGACGGCACAACATAAAACTGTATCTGAGTTTTTCTAGCACAGTTTGCATGATAAATGAGAGTGCAAGTTAAAAACTATTTTAATATGTTGTATTTTAAACTCATATTGTTGGTTGATTTTAACGCAATCTTCTGGTATGTAACTTTTATGAAAATTTTAACATTTTTTATGCAACACTGGCTCGTTTTTTGCGTATTTATTTTGGTTGACATTAAGTTACATTTCTACCAGCCAACCGGCAGATTCAATCAGGTTTTAGTTTGACAGGAGGGTAGAAAAGGCGCCGCCCGGCGCCTTCCTCTTTTTTATGGAATAATGATTAAAACTGATATCCAAGTCCAAGATAAAGTCCCGAAACTCCGTCCTGCCTGTCGAAAGGTGCTGCAAATTCAGCAGAAAGAACAAAGTTTTCATTCATTGCAAGCTTAAGTCCGCCTCCGGCCGATTTATGCAGAGACCTGTCGGGTGGTCTGAAAAAAATCTCATAATCGGCCTGCGGCACATTTGACAGGTTAAGACTTACGGGTTTTATAATACGTCCGGCATCAATAAAAGCTACTGCCCCGATATACCAGTTCTGATTGATAAACCTGAAATTTACCAGGCGCGACCTTAATTCTGCAGTACCAAGGATAAATCCTTCTGCCACTATTCTCTGCATCAGCACTCCTCTCAGTGTAGAGTAGCCGCCATATCCTTCGTTCCCCTGAAAACCTGCTATCAGCTGACGTGTATAAAAAGGTTGATTCCCTGCAAGATTGACATTCAGCCAGAGCCTGTATGCAAAAATCAAACGGCGAGTGACAAGAGTAATGTACTGACGATGTATTAACCCGAACTTGAGATATGAATAGTTCTTCTCGCACAGAAATGGAGGCATCCATAACAGGTTAACCTCTGAAAATATTCCCTTTCCCGGGCATGTGAGCCGGTCTCTTGAATCATATATTAAACCTGCCATAAGGGTTCCGGTTATACCCCCGTCTATTTCAGCATCGTCAAGAAGTCCCCATTCACAGTACTTGTCGTACAGAGTGGCTGTATCAGGTAATTGCCTGCTGGCAGGAAGTCTTTTATTCATTCTTACTATATCAACAGCACCTGTCCTGCAATAGTTTGCCATGAAACCTACATGCCATTGAAAATTCGTACTTCCAACAGTATCCTGTATATCTGTCAAAATTCTGAAATTTTTTCTCGCCAGCCTGTAAAACATACGGGTACGGTAAGCAGAGCTCTCATCATTCTCCCAATCAACATTATAATACGATTCATTGCCATTATATCCATAAAAGGGATAAGCTTTATAACCTGTGTATTTTATGCCCGTACTAAAACGGGTGCTTGGCAAAAGCGAATATGAAACATATTCAAGTATATGTTCTGAACTACCTCCTGAGTAACCTGATACCTGAAGGTAAAACGATTGCAGATAATTCGGGTAAACAGAACCATCGCCATAATCAAATGGGTTAATAATAATTCCGTAATATATACCAAGGTCCGAATCATATGCAACTGCTGGTAAAAACCCGAAATTCCATCCTTTTTTAGGTATGATTTCCGGCTGTTGCCCTGCTGATTCCAGAAGAAAAAGCAAAAAAGGAACCACTAATAAATTCTTCTTCACCTATTTACTTTATTATTAATAATATAAATGTAGTATTTTTTTATTTTTTTTGTATGATATAATTTTTACCTGCTTTTAAATTAAATCCATGCATTATATTTGAAAAAATATCCTGTAAAAACCGAAACCCATGAAAAAAATTCTGTTACTGGCAGTTATCTCAACATTATTTATCTCAAGCTGCAAGCAAAAATCTATGAATGAGAATCCATTTTTGAACCAGAGGTACAATACTCCCTTTGAGGTTCCTCCATTTGACAAAATAAAGGCAGAGCATTTCAAACCTGCGTATCTCAAGGGCTTTGAGGAGCAGAAGGCTGTCATCAGGGAAATTATTAACAATCCTGAACCTCCTACATTCGAAAACACCATAAAGGCTTTAGAATATAGCGGCAAGCTTCTTGGGGAGGTTTCACGTGTTTTCGGGGCTTTAAATTCAGCCCATACCAACGACACCCTGCAGGCAATAAATAAGGAGATTGCTCCGCTAATGGCAAGGCACCGTGACGATATTAATCTGAACGATAGCCTTTTTCAGAGAATAAAGCAGGTTTATGAGAACAGGGATAAATTCAATCTCACCGAAGAAGAAAAGAAGATTCTGGATGACACTTACAAGTCGTTTGTCCGCAATGGCGCTGCACTATCGCCGGAAGATAAAGAGAAACTACGTAAAATAAACGAGGAACTATCGCTTCTTTCAGTGCGTTTCGGAGAGAATCTGCTTGCCGAGACAAATGCCTTTAAGCTTGTACTGGAAAAGGAAGAAGAACTTGTTGGTCTGCCGGAAGGTGTGAGGGCTCAGGCAGCTTCGCTGGCTAAAAGCATGGGACTCGACGGTAAATATGTATTTACACTTCAGGTACCTTCAATGACTCCATTCCTTCAATATTCGGAACGCCGAGACCTCAGAGAGAAACTCTTTACAGCTTACTTCATGAAGGGTGATAATGATAATGAGCGCGATAATAAAGCAATAATAGCACATATAGCAAAACTCAGAGTTGAAAGGGCAAAACTGCTTGGATACGAAGATTATGCTTCATACGTGCTTGAAAGAAATATGGCAAAGATGCCCGAAAAAGTGTTTGAGTTGCTGCTGCAGATCTGGGATGCTGCACTTCCGGTTGCAAAGGCAGAAGCTGCAGCCCAGCAAGCGATTATTGACAGGGAAGGAGGCAAGTTCAAACTTCAGCCGTGGGACTGGTGGTTCTATACCGAAAAAATAAAAAAAGAAAAGTTTGACCTGAATGATGAAGCTACACGGCCATATTTTCTTACAGAAAATGTTATAAAAGGAATGTTTTATGTTGCCAACCGCCTCTATAATCTCGAATTCAAGGAAAGAAACGACATTCCAAAATATCACCCCGACGTAAAGACATATGAAGTTACAAGAGACAAAAAGCATGTGGGAGTTCTTTATATTGACAATTATCCTCGTGAATCAAAACGAGGTGGAGCATGGTGCGGTGCATTTAGAGGGCAGTACAGAGAACCCGACGGAAAAATAGTTACACCTGTGGTTTATATAGTTACCAATTCAACCCCTCCCTCAGGCGACAAACCTTCATTACTTACTGTGGAAGAAGCAACTACTTTATTCCATGAATTCGGTCATGCTCTCCATCAACTTCTTTCAAATTCAACCTATCCCGGGGTGTCAGGCACCTCAGTTCCTCGCGACTTTGTCGAACTCCCTTCCCAGATAATGGAACACTGGGTACTGGAACCTGAAGTGCTGAAAGTGTATGCAAAACATTATCAGACAGGCGAAATAATTCCACAGGATCTTGTTGATAAACTTGATAAGGCAAGCAAATTCAATATGGGCTTTATTACAGTTGAATACCTTGCCGCTTCACTTCTTGATATGGAGTACCATATACTTAAGGAACCTGTAGAACTAAATATCAGAGAATTCGAAAAGAAAGTTCTGGACAAATACGGATTAATCCCTGAAATAAAACCCAGGTACAGGTCGACATATTTCAACCATATATGGGCAGGTGGTTATGCTGCAGGCTATTACAGTTACATCTGGTGCGAAATACTGGACTGTGATGCATTTCAGGCATTTAAGGAGACTGGTGACATTTTCAACAGAGAGGTTGCATCAAGATTTGAAAAAGAGATACTTTCGAAAGGTGGTACAAGGGACCCGCATGACATGTATCTGGCTTTCAGAGGAAAAGAACCAAGTGTAGATGCTCTACTTGAAAACAGAGGATTAAAATAATATTCATAAACTGTTAAAAATATTACTGTTACGCCCGGGCTTTCTCGTCTTATGCCTGGTTTTGCCGGTAAATGTTTGCATTGCTGGAAAAGATCCTGTTGCAGTTAAGGGGGTGCTTGATCTCAGAGAATATAAACCTGGCGACAGGATAAAGGTTAACCTGAACGGCGAATGGGAATTCTATTGGAACAGGTTCCTTTATCCTTCTGATTTCAAAACATCTGAAAAGAGGCCACAACCTAACATATATGGGAAAGTTCCTGCTTACTGGACAAGCTATTCCGGGAAAATACCGGTTAATAAATACGGATACGCAGCATACCACCTTGTTATACTTCTGCCAGAAAACCCTGAAAAATCATATGCATTCGACATTCCCGTTTTCGACTCTTCATTCGAACTCTGGGTAGACGATTCCCTTCTTTACTCAAACGGCAAGCCCGGAACAACCAGTGAAACAACCATACCCGAATACAGACCTGGATTAAGAGTATATAATTCTTCATCAGATACATTAAGTGTTCTGATTAACGTGGCAAACTTTCACCACCGCAGGGGTGGGTTCTGGCAAACCATGGTATTCGGAACCTATAAAGACGTTCAGAAATCAGCGGCCAGCAAATGGATTGCCGATTATATTACAGTTGGCATACTTGGAAGCTTTGCCCTGTTTTTTATGCTTTTCTTCCTGCTCTACCCCAGAGACAAAATCCTTCTTATTTACAGCCTGACCCTCCTTTTTCTTGCTATCAGGCCATTTTTTACTTCAGAATACCTTATATATGATTACGCCGACGTAAGCTGGTCGTGGACTATACGGTTTGAATACATTTTCTCATTTCTCGCTTTGAGCGGTTGGGCATGGTATAATTACTACCTCTATCCAACGAAATATAACAAAGCTTTCTCACAATCTCTTACCGTGCTATTTGTAGCATCTATAATTGCCATACTTGCCACAAGTGTCAAAGTATTCAGCTACAGCGTATTTATCCTTTATGCTGGAATAGTGTCACTCGTCGCTCATGCTCTTATATCTTCTTTTAAAGGAATTCTTAAAAGAAATATTACAGATGCATTTTATTTCATTCTATTTCTGATAATATCTTTCGGCGCCCTGCATGATATTTTTGTTTCGGCAGGAATGACCAAATCTTCATTTGGATACCTTATGCCATTTTTAATGGTCATCTTCCTGTTTGCCCAGTCCTTCCTTCTTCTTTCCAAATGGATAAAAGCATTCTACGAAAAAGAAAGACTACAGGCTGAACTCGAAAAAATAAACAGGAATCTTGAAAATATTGTTGCTGAAAGAACCCGGGAACTTACTTTAAGAACTGAAGAAATTGAAAAAAAGAACCTCATGATAGAGGCTCAGAACCAGAAACTGACTGAAACAATAAATTTCAAGAATAAAATTTTCTCAGTTATTGCTCACGACCTGAGAAGTCCGGTTGTAAACATACTTTATATTCTCAATCTGCTTAAAGAAAAAGAATTCAAAGACAAATATGAGGAATTTGCAGATTCCAGCATAAAGTACGCCCAGATGGTGATTGCTCTTCTTGAGAACATGCTTGTGTGGGGCAGAGGACAGGAAGATAAAATCAAATATTCACCTGGCATGCACGACCTTGCTGTGATGATCCAGACCAATATCAGTATTTTTAAAGAAACGGCAAACAGGAAAAAGATTAGCATCAGTTTCAACCAGGAAGGTAATTCAATGACATACTGCGACAAAGACCTGATTGATATTGTAATAAGAAATCTTCTTTCAAACGCTATAAAATACTCGTATCCAGGAGGAAACATAAGTGTTCTTGTGAAAGAAAACAAAAATGAGAACACTCTATCTGTAAAAGTTTGCGACAACGGAACCGGCATCCCTGAGGAGCATCTTAAAAACCTCTTCACTCCAACTGAAATCATCAGCACACCAGGCACTGAGAATGAGAAAGGCACAGGCATAGGACTTAAACTTTGCCATGAACTAATGCTGATAAATAAAGGAAATATTTCTGCTGAAAGCCATGAAGGGAGTGGCTCATGTTTTCAGATTGTGCTGCCTTCGAGTCCTGTGTTGCAGTAATAATTTAACAGAAATCCTGAACAATTTTTTAATAGGTTTGTTTAGTTTGTGAAAACAACTCACAAATAATGTTAAGGGATATAATACGAATTGATGAAGAACTTTGCACGGGTTGTGGCCTGTGCGTTCCTAACTGCCACGAAGGGGCTCTTCAGATAATTGATGGAAAAGTAAGGCTCATTAGCGAGCTCATGTGTGATGGGCTTGGAGCATGTATAGGCCACTGTCCAGAAGGTGCAATTACAATTGAAAAAAGGGAGGCAGAACCATATTCAGAAAAGAAAGTTCTTGAACAGATGATTAATAAAGGGAAAAATACCGTGATTGCCCATATGAAGCATCTTAAAGAACATGGAGAAAAAGAATACCTTCGTGAAGCGGTAGAATTTCTGAGGGAAAACAGGGCAAGACTCGATTTCAACCCTGATGAAGTTCTTCATGAAGTTCATAATCATCGTGCTGAGGCTTTACACGGTACGGAAACAAATTTACATGCTCACTCAAATAATAAATCAGGTGGCTGCCCGGGTGCACGCGAAATGATGATTGAAAGGGCTGAAATATCTGAAACAAGAGAAGAATTATATAATTCTGAACTTCGTCACTGGCCGGTTCAATTACATCTGATCAACCCTTCAGCTCCAGCCTTCAGAGGAGCCGACCTTCTGGTTGCAGCGGATTGTACTGCTTTTAGCACAGGAGGCTTTCACAGCAGATTTCTGAAAGGAAAATCACTTGTAATTGCCTGCCCCAAACTCGACCATGGCCTTGATATCTATATTGAAAAAATAAGAACACTTATTGAAGTGGCGGAGGTCAACACTATTACTGTTATGGTAATGGAAGTCCCCTGCTGCAGCGGGCTGCTTCAGATTGTTAAAAAGGCAACCGAAAATTCTTCGAGAAAAGTCCCGGTTAAACTTATTGTTATTGGCATAAATGGTTCTATTAAAAAGGAAGGATGGGTTTAAAGATACCCAATGCCTTTTATTTTAAAGCACCTGAAATCTTAAACCTGTCAGAATTTTATGAATCTCAGGTGTACTTCCATATAACTTAACCTGGTAAGCATGAAATTCTCTTCTTACTGGATAATTTCCCCTATGCTTTTCAAAATCTGCAGGTGAAAACCTGAGCCTGAAATCATCCCCGGTTATATCATAAGTATGAAATATTGCTTCCCTTATAACATCTTCAATATGTTTACTGTTGCAATTAATCTCAATTACAGGATTCTGGGGCGGAGGTAGTTTTTCAGGATACCAATCCTTTAAAGGCAGGCCGAAAAACTCAGCAAGACTCCTAACAACCATAGAGGTCCCGTTCGCTTTGCCATCGGTTGAATAACCTGCAATATGAGGAGTAGCAATAAATGCCTTATTCATAAGTGAAAGGTCAATATCTGGCTCATTTTCCCATACATCAATTACCGCACCTGTAATACGTCCTGAGTCAAGCAATTGATGAAGAATATGAGTGTCAGCCACTTCGCCCCTTGATGTATTTATCAGCCACGCACCCTTTTTAATTTTTTTTGCGGTCAATTCGTTAATTAGATGCCATGTCGCATCCTCTCCCACAACCTGCAAAGGCACATGAAGTGTTATAATATCCGATTGTTTGAGGACTGTGTCTAAATCGCGGAAATTTTCCGGCCCTTCCCTCCTCTCCCTTGGTGGATCATTCAGCAAAACATTCATACCCATCAGACGGGCAAATTTTTCAACTTTTGAACCAACATTACCAACCCCAATAATACCGATAGTCTTTTCCTTCAGCCTGAATCTGAAATCCTGAGCGATCTTAAGGAGTGCTACGCACATGTATTGCTGTACCGAAAAAGAATTGCATCCTGGTGCATTGACCCACCTTATTTTCTTCTTCTCGCAATAGCGAGTGTCAATATGATCGAATCCTATAGTGGCCGTTCCGATAAATTGAACGGAGGTGTTATTCAGCAATCCGGGTGTACACTTAGTGCGTGTCCTGATTATTAGTGCGTCAGCATCCTTAATGGTATCATGGGTTATTTCACTTCCATTAAGATAAATTACATCTGCATAAGGTTCAAGAACACCTTTAAGAAAAGGAATTTTATCATCGGCAATTATCTTTATCATACCTTAAAATTTCCGGAAGAATTACATATCCAAAGGTAATGTTAAAAAAGAAATTCACAGACAAGTTTAAAATATAATCCAAAATAATACTGTTGTTTGGCAGAATGAAAGTAACTTATTAACAATTATTTATTAAATTTGTTTTTCTTATAATATTATTACCACTTAATCATAAATTGTGGAAACTTCGGTATTTATCGGGTTAATGCAGAACACAGCCATTCTGCTTGCATTGAGTGTTGTATATGAATTCTGGTGGAATGAAGAGTCGTACCGTAAATTATCCAATAAAGTTCTGACTGGTTTTGTTATCGGCATTACCGGCATCGTACTCATGCTTACTCCATGGAAACTTGTGCCGGGAACCATTTTTGACACCAGATCTGTCCTTCTTTCTGTATCTGGCTTATTTTTTGGCTTTATACCTACTGTCATTGCCATGTTAATGACAGGAATCTTCAGAATTATACAGGGTGGTGGTGGTTTATGGATGGGCCTGGCCGTTATTGCCAGCTCGGGTACGGCAGGAATCCTGTGGAATAAATTCAGACCCGGTTGGAAAAACGGAAAATATCTGGCAGACCTTGTTGCCCTTGGATATGTGGTTCATATTTTAATGATGAGTTGCACAGTTTTTTTGCCTGCAGATATTAAAAAAGAAACATTCAGAACCATATTTATACCACTTCTAACGATATATCCGGCCGGTACGCTGCTGCTCGGTACACTTCTGGTAAAACAATACCACAACTGGCAATACAGAATAGCACAAAAAAAACTTGCAGAATCGGAACGCAGATTCAGTGACCTGATGAGAAACATTGACCTTTTCTCAGTTATTACCGATACCGATGGCAATCTGGAATTCTGTAACCAGGCATTCCTTGACGCAACTGGTTATACATACGATGAACTTCTGGGGAAAAATATCATTGAAATTATCGTTCCTGAAGAATTCAGAGAGAAACTGCGTAATAAACTTAAAGCATTGCAGGGGGAAGAGACAGGAAAGTTTTCTTTTGAAACAGAAATCATTACCAGACAACAAGGCGAAACAATTATTGTTAACTGGAATTATACTGTTTTGAAAGATGAAATAACCGGAAATGTTAAAGGGTTTGCAAGTATAGGAGAAAATATTACGGAGAAAAAAAAGGCAGAGGAAGAAATAATACGCGCCCGGAAAAAAGCGGAAGAAAGTGACCGCCTCAAATCTGAATTCCTCGCTAACATGAGTCATGAAATCCGTACCTCCCTTAATGCTATTGTTGGATTTTCCAACCTGATAACCATGGAAGAGCTTTCTGAAGAGGAAAAGAAACAGTGCCGGACAATAATTTCCGATTCAAGCGACAGACTTCTTCAATTGATAGGCGATATCATTGACCTGTCGAAACTTGAAGCCGGTGTCATGCAGTTAAAAATGACAGATTGTAATATTGATGAAATAATAAATGAATCCATACAGGCTTTGAGGGTATCACCCGAATATTTGAAAAAGAAGGAAGGAATTGAGTTGATTAAAAATATTCAGGATAAACTGGCCGGAGACATAATAAGTACAGACCCTAAACGAGTTCAGCAAATTCTGGATAATCTTCTGTCGAATGCAGTTAAATACACTTTTTCGGGTATAATTGAGACAGGAGCTTTTCTCATGGAAAAGGAAGGAAGAAAATATATTAATATTTATGTTAAAGATACCGGTATCGGTATTCCTGCTAATAAAAAGGAAGTAATCTTTGAAAGATTTCACAAACTTGAGAACGGAAAATTTAAAGAAGGTGCAGGTCTCGGACTGAATATAGCAAAAAAAATTGCAGAACTTCTTGGAGGTAGCCTTACATTGGATTCGATTTACGGCAAAGGTTCAACTTTTTATTTCACAATACCTTACATCCCAAAAGAAAAAAAGAATACTCAATTGAAAAACATTGAGCCAATAGTTATTGATATCCGGGGGAAAAAAATAATCATTGCAGAAGATGACCCTGACTCATATCTGTATATAAAGCAAATATTGGAAAAAGCAGGAGCAGAAACATTTCATGCCGAAAACGGGGTGAAACTATTTGAAATACTTGAAAATAATAGTCCCGACATAATTCTTCTTGATTTGCTTATGCCGGTAATAGACGGATTTGAGGTACTTGAAAGAATTGACAGGGAAAAAAATAATGTAATCATTATAGCCCAGACGGCATATGCTATGGCAGAAGAGAAAGAAAGGTGCCTGGCGCTAGGATGCCATGGGTACATAGCTAAACCATTTACTCCCAACGCATTGTTGAAGGTTATAGGGGATACCCTGAGCAAACTGGAAAAATCAGATTCCGACAACCATTAAGGTCACGGATGAAATAACAATTACATTATTCTATAATTTTCATCTCATTCAGAAGGTATCCGGCTCCTGCAAATTTATCTATTATAAAGAGAGCGTATCTTATATCGAGGCTGATATTCCTGCTCTGTTCCGGGTTGAATGCCATATCGCTTGCCACTCCTTCCCATGCCCTGTCGAAATTCACACCTATAAGGTGGCCTTCGGCATTGATAACCGGACTCCCAGAATTACCACCTGTTGTATGATTATTTGCTATAAAACATACTGGCACCTCACCATCCTGGGTGTAACGCCCGAAATCCCTTTTTCTGTATAACTCCCTGAGCTTCTCAGGGACATTGTAATCATATATCTCGGGATTATCTTTCTCTATAATCCCCTTCAGTGTTGTATAATGAGTAAAATATACAGCATCCCTCGAAAAATATCCTTTAACCTGTCCATAGGTAACCCTCAGTGTTGAGTTGGCATCAGGATAAAAAACCCTGTCAGGTTCAAATTCCATCTGGGCAGCCATATAAATACGGTTAAGCTGCTGTATCTCACTGTTTATACGAGTAAGCTCATCTCTTACATTCCGTGAAAGAAAATCAACTATATCATTTGCAAGCAAATAAAAGATATCATTCTTTGCTTTTTTGATTGAATTTTTGCCGAATCCGTTAACAAATGAAATGAATCTCTCCCTTGAAGTAAATGGGCTTTTCGGATAAATCTTTCCCGCAAGCGACCCGAAATCTCCCTTGCACATCTCCCTGATTCTTTTATATTCAGGCGCAAGCCACCTGTCCTCCAGATTTTTACTATACATCTCCATCATGGCTACAAAGAGTTTCTGGTCAGTTGGTAAATCATAATCCCTGAAAATTGATTCAGCATCTGACACCAGTCTTTTTTTAACTTCTTTTATCCGTTCAGGTTCTGCATCAGCCTCATACAAACTTATAAGCTGATTAATATTTCTAGAAATACCAATAGCCTCAATGCCATTAACCACCTCATTTGTATAATTGTTAACAAAGTAATATTCCCGGAACTTTTCGTAGAGTTCCCTGTAACGGGGCAGGATATTCCCGTACCTCTCAACCCTGGATTTATCCTGATTAACCCATTCAGTAAACCTCTTTTCATACTCCTGTTTTCTGGCTATTACATTCATTTTCTCCAGTCCCTGATTTTCCCCGATCCATCTCTTCCATGAATTTGCAATACCCGATTTCTTGGCTGAATATTGAATTCTGACAAGCGGATCGGAAGCCATTGCTGCTTCCATAATGTCTATTTTCTTTGTTCTTATTTCAATCATCTTCGGATTCAGATAGTTTTTAACCATGTCAATATGGAATGATGGTACATATTGAGAGGTCGAGCCCGGGTAGCCGAAAACCATGGTAAAATCTCCCTCCTTAACACCTTTAAGGGATATCGGGAAATAATATGCTGGCCTGTAGGGAACGTTATCTTTTGAATAATCTGCTGGTTTGTTGTTCTTATCTGCATATACTCTGAACAGAGAAAAATCGCCTGTATGCCGGGGCCATATCCAGTTATCCGTTTCACCACCGAACTTACCTATCGCTGAAGGAGGAGCACCAACAAGACGAACATCTCTGAATGTTTCGTTAACGAAAAGGAAGTACTGATTCCCCATAAAAAAAGGTCTTACCACTGCAGAATAATTCGTTCCCTCAACAGCTTTTCTTCTTATCTCGCTAATGTTCTGGTTAATTACTCTATCCCTCTCATCGGGCGACATGCGATCGGTAACACCTTTTAAGACCTGTTCTGTTACATCTTCCATCCATTTCAGAAAAGTAACTGTGAGACCCGGGTTTGGCAACTCCTCCTCTCGGCTCATTGCCCAGAAACCATTTGTCAGGTAATCGTGTTCGAGTGTTGAATGTCTTTGTATCTGTCCGTAACCGCAGTGATGATTGGTTATCAGAAGCCCTTCGGGTGAAATCATCTCCCCGGTACAACCACCTCCAAATATTACAATTGCATCTTTCATGCATGCCCGGTTCACACTGTATATATCCTCAGCCGTAAGCTTAAATCCTTTCTCCTGCATTATTTTAATGTTATACTTTTCAATCAGGAGCGGAATCCACATTCCTTCATCAGCCCTTAGAAAGGTGCTGATAAAAATTGCAAGAATCAGAATAAGAAAAGTTATTTTTTTCATATCTGGTACTATTTATTTTCAGTAATTTTTTTAAGTTCTTTCAGCAGCCGGTGAACCGGCAGCCCCATGACATTATAGTAAGATCCCTCAATAGCTGCATTACCCACCAGCCCAATCCATTCCTGTATTCCGTATGCTCCGGCTTTATCGAACGGATGATAATTTGTTATGTAAAAGTCTATCATTTCATCGGACAATTCATCAAATATGACTTTTGTGGTTTCTGAAAAAACATGTAACAATGATCCTCTTTTAAGGCATATACCTGTTATTACTTCATGTGAGTTGGCTGATATTGTTTTAAGAATCCTGAAAGCACTCTCATAGTTGGTTGGTTTGCCAAGCACTTCTCCGTTGCACCATACCACCGTATCGGCAGTAATAATAACTCTATTGTAGTTAGAAAACTCTTCAGCCAGCTGGGTTGCTTTTGAACGGGCAAGATATTCGGCAATTTCCTTGCCGCTCAGCCCTTCAGATTCAGGGTAAGATTCGTCAAAATCCCAATCTATAACATCAAACTCAAGTCCAGCTTCATATAACAGCTGCCGTCTGCGCATTGATCTGGATGCAAGTATTAGCCTGTAATTATGTGTCAAATTAAGCATAATCAGTAAAGACTAAAGGATATAATAATTTTAACAACAACTGAATAAAAGATCCCGCAGAGCATTACAAACTTCATCATGGTACTTGCTCTGTGAAATGTTCTGCTGTCACGGGCAGAAATCAACAGATAAATTACATAACAGAGTGGCAATGAAATCGCGATTGTGGCATATATAAATGTAATCAGGTCATTTATAAAAAGATACCATATCAGGTAAATCATTATAAGAGTCAATATTACAAGTGTAATAGCTACCAATTTTGAAGTACGAATACCAAGCACAACAGGAAGGGTATTTCTGCCGTATGCAGTGTCACCTTCAAAATCTTCTATGTCTTTTATTATTTCCCTGGTTAAAGTTGTCAGGAATGCAAACAGTGAAAAACCTCCTATCCACCAGATAATCATCCTGAAATCGGGCATTCTTATGGCATTAACTGCATAGTAATTGCGTAGTGGAATCCATTCGTAAAACAAAACCAGTAGAGGTAACATAGCAGTAAGAATAGCCACTTTCAGATTTACCAGGAGAAACTGGCGTTTGTAGGTTGCAGAATAAAAATAAAACAGACCTGTAACAAGCAGAAACATAATTCCAGCCCAGAAATATCCGATTTGCCACGATACGTAAAACCCTCCCGCAACACCCAGAATATTAAAAATATTGTGCCACATGAGCGCTTTTTTACGCGGGATCGCAGTACCTACAATGACTCTTCCCTTATTGATAAGGTCTGTTCTGACATCGAAATAATCATTTATTACATAGCCTGCTGCAGTAATAAATATCGTCGCCAGAACCAGAACAGCAAAGTCATACCATGGCAATTGTAGTGTCATGGTTTTTGCATTTCCGGCTATTGAATAAAGAGCAACTTCTACTCTGCTAAGGATGGGACTTATGATTGCATAGCGCATCAGTATCATTGTAAGCGCAACAATGAGCAGGTTTTGAAACCGTATGAGCTTCAAGAATTCCTTTATTTTTTCACCAGCTAAAGGCATCTGTATCCATCCATTTGTTGTGTAGCCTCATAACCTGTTCAATGATATCCCTCACGCATCCCTCCCCGCCTTTTTTGTCAGATATATAAACTGCAAGCTCCTTGATTTCGCTGTCGGCATCCGATGGACATACTGGCACTCCTGCTTCTTTCATTATCTCGCAGTCGGGTATGTCATCCCCCATATATACTACTTCCGAAGCATCAAGTCCGTTTTTCTTAAGAAAATCTCTGAAATGAACCAATTTCGATTTGCTGTTAAAATATACATCTCTTACTCCCAGTTGCTTGAGCCTTTTTCGATACCCTTTGGGACTTGCTCCTGATATAACACCAATTTTATAACCTTTCTTAACCGCAAGCTGCAGAGCATATCCGTCATGCAGGTTAATCGTCCGGCCGGGAGTTCCTGATCTATCCAGGCTTATAGTTTGAAGCGACAGGACACCATCAATATCAAAAACAAATCCCTTTATTGATGCAAGCTTTTCCTTATAATTGTTCATTTGTTTTATAAAAATCTGATATTGAATTAGTTATTTCTAAATAGATTTTTTGCATTTCTTCCGAGAAAGATAATAAATCCAGATGCTTTTTAATAGTAAGTGTATCATTTCTTATTGCAGGTCCGGTTTGAGAATGTTCGGGGCCATTCTCAATTGCTTTGTTAACAGTTTCTTTAATGAGAGGCAACAGAACATCAAAATTATAGGGGGTTTTCCTGCATAATTGCTTTGCAAGGGTAAGCATATGATTGGTGAAATTGCATGCAAAAACTGCTGCCAGATGCAACATTTTGCGATGTTCGGTAACAGACTCATAAATCCTTGTAGTAATCACTGAGGCAAGTTCCTTCAGCTCTGCCATAACATTACTGTCCGAAGCCTCGAGAAATATGGGAACTTCATCAAAACTGATTTTCCTTCCTGCTGTGAACGTCTGCAGAGGGTAGAATACACCTCTGTATCTGATATTTTCAGGAAAGACCTCAAGACCATAGCTGCCGGCTGTGTGGACAACAATTGTATCGGTGTGACATTTTATTTTATGAAGCACTCCCTCAAGCAAATTGTCGGGAACAGCTACAATAATAAAATCAACAGGAGAACTGAAATTCAGATTATTAAGCCACTCGGAGTCATAACGCCCGGCTAATGCGGGACCATTTTTTCTCCCAGCTGATGCAATCTGAATTATTTTTTGTCCTTTTGAAAAGAACTCATTGCACAAAGCTCCTGCCACCCTTCCAGCCCCTGCAAAAGATATTCTGTAAAAATGCATCTTATTTTTTCTGAAAGATACAAAAAAGCAGCAAAAATATATTTACCATATGCTGACTGCATGATACAGATGGGCTAATAAATGGATTGAGAAAAAATAGAAAAACAAGATTATTTCTTGCCGTAGTTATCCTCTCTCACTGAAGTGACCATAACCTGGTAAACAGGCGGAGTATATGTATAATAGTTACCGCTCATGTACATGTAATTGCATTCGTAATATACTTCTCCGCTCAGAAGGAGATATTCTTTTGTGTTCATTTTCTTTATTGTGTCAATCCATTTGCTTGGATTGCAGAAATAGTAAGTTGCCATTGGATTATAGGGATTACTGAACATGATGTTAGTACCGCTTTCGTTATATTGTACCAGCACCTGAGAATCATTAAGAGTGAAAATAACATCTCCCCCACATCCGCAGCGTGGCTGTTTCTTGCATTCGCTGTTGAAAAAGAGCGGCAGAGTTATGAGTAAAAATGCCAGAACCCTGTGTAATTTAAATTTCATATCACTAAAACTTCAGTATCTCGTTATAAAACTAACTTCAAAATTACGATTTTATTACGTACATCACAAAAAACAAGCACAGAAACTGTCTTAAATTTTTCCCTCATTACCTCCCCTCTGTTCCAGTAACCTGAATTTAAAGACAGCTTCTGTGCTGTTGTATTTATAATATCTTATGCCTGGGCGGTAGGCCCACCAAAGCTTATAGGTATTACCGGGCCTCCTTCCTTTACTTCTTTTATTTCACCGTGAACAGCTTCGTATTTTGCGATGTTGTCCTGCAATGCAGCAACAAGTCTTTTGGCATGTTCAGGTGTCAGGATGATTCTTGATTTAACCTGAGCTTTCGGAATGCCCGGCATCAGCCTGATAAAATCAATCACAAATTCTGACGAGGAATGGGTTATTACTGCCAGGTTTGAGTAAATTCCCTGTGCCACTTCCTCGTTCAGCTCAATGCTGATATGGTTAGGATTTTTCTGTTCTGACATTTTTTATCCTCGTTTATTGTTTTTTGCCACAGCAGGTTCCATATGCGGTTCTTTCTCTGCTACCAGTTTTTCAAAATCCTCCTTCGAACCAACAATTATGCTGCCATATTCCCTCACTCCGGTTCCTGCAGGAATAAGGTGTCCTACAATCACGTTCTCTTTCAGACCCTCTAGTTTATCAACTTTTCCGAGTATGGCTGCTTCGCTGAGCACTTTCGTTGTTTCCTGGAATGATGCAGCAGAGAAGAAGCTTGTAGTCTGAAGAGCTGCTTTGGTTATACCCTGAAGAACCTGGCACGAGGTAGCAGGAACGGCATCCCTTGCCGAAACTGTTTTCATGTCACGCCTCTTAAGCAGTGAATTCTCATCACGTAGCTTGCGTGCAGTGATTATCATACCAGGACGCAGCGTCTGGGAATCACCCGGATCAGTAACAACCTTCTTGCCATAGATCCAGTCATTTTCTTCCATGAACTCAAGCTTGTCAACAACCTGTCTTTCAAGGAATTTTGTATCACCCGGATCAATGATTTCGACCTTGCGCATCATCTGGCGGACTATAATCTCAAAGTGTTTGTCGTTAATCTTCACACCCTGCATCCTGTAAACCTCCTGTATCTCATTAACGATATATTCCTGCACCTTGGTAGGTCCCTTAATTGCAAGGATATCTGACGGAGTGATAGCGCCATCAGAAAGCGGTGTGCCTGCCTTCACATAGTCATTCTCCTGAACAAGTATCTGTTTTGAAAGAGGTACAAGGTATTTCTTAACTTCTCCCGATTTTGATGTAATTGTGATTTCCCTGTTGCCTCTCTTAACTTTGCCGAAGGTTACTTCACCGTCGATTTCGGCTACTATTGCAGGGTTGCTGGGATTACGTGCCTCGAAGAGTTCAGTAACACGTGGCAGACCACCGGTTATATCGCCCAACTTACCGACAGCACGCGGAATCTTAGCAATGATATCACCGGCTTCAACCATCTTGTTGTAGTCGGTTGTAAGATGTGATCCCACCGGAAGGTTATAGTTCCTTAATTCATTACCATCCTTGTCGAGGATACGTATTGCCGGGTTCTTTGTCTTGTCCCTGCTCTCAATGATAACCTTCTCCTTGAAACCTGTCTGTTCGTCCGATTCCTCACGGAATGTAACACCCTCGATAAGATAATCGAAAGCAACCTTACCTGATACTTCTGATACAATAACTGCATTAAACGGATCCCATTCACAGATAAGGATACCCTTTTCAACTTCCTGTCCCGGTTTGACATAAAGCTTGGAACCGTAAGGAACAGAATGTGTTGTAAGAGCTATACCTGTCTTTTTGTCGACTATTCTGAGTTCTGCAAGACGTCCGATTACAACGTCGATTTCTCCCCTTTCCGGATCTTTTTTGGAAACTGTTTTAAGTTCCTCAAATTCAGCTACTCCGCTGTATTTGGCAACCAGGCTCGACTCGGTTGTGATATTTGATGCCGTACCACCCACGTGGAATGTACGGAGTGTCAGCTGTGTTCCAGGTTCGCCGATACTCTGTGCAGCTATAACACCCACTGCCTCTCCTATCTGTACCATGTGGCCTGTAGCAAGGTTTCGACCGTAGCATTTTGCACAGACGCCTTTCTTCGATTCACAGGTAAGAACCGACCTGATCTCCACCTGCTCAATAGGTGAATCCTCAATGACCGACGCAATCTCTTCGGTAATCTCTTCACCGGCTGCAACAATCAGCTCACCTGTAAGTGGATGGAATACATCGTGTACTGCGGTTCTTCCGAGGATTCTCTCATAGAGTGTTTCAACAACTTCCTCATTTTTCTTTATTGCCGTTGCAACAAGGCCTCTCAGTGTTCCGCAGTCATCCTCGGTAATAATAACATCCTGTGCCACATCAACAAGTCTTCTGGTTAGGTAACCTGCATCTGCCGTCTTGAGAGCAGTATCGGCAAGACCTTTACGGGCACCGTGTGTGGAAATAAAGTATTCGAGAACCGACAAACCTTCCTTGAAGTTCGAAAGGATCGGGTTTTCGATGATCTCAGAGCCTGTTGCGCCCGATTTCTGGGGCTTGGCCATAAGTCCCCTCATACCCGAAAGCTGACGTATCTGCTCCTTCGAACCTCTTGCCCCTGAATCGAGCATCATATAGATTGAATTGAATCCTTGCTTGTCGGCTGATAGCTGCTGCAAAAGCGCCTGTGTAAGCCTTGCGTTAACATGAGTCCAGATATCAATAATCTGGTTGTAGCGTTCATTATTAGTGATGAACCCCATGTTATAGTTATTCAGTACTTCCTCAACCTGCTCGTAACCATCCTCAACTATTCTAACCTTCTCTTCCGGAATGATCACATCATCGAGGTTGAATGAGAGTCCACCCTTGAATGCCATCATAAATCCCATCTCCTTGATGGAGTCAAGGAATTCTGCAGTTTTGGCTATACCTGCAACTTTAAGAACTTTTCCGATGATTTCGCGAAGCGATTTCTTGGTAAGAAGTTCGTTTATGAAACCCATCTCTTTTGGAACACACTGGTTGAAGAGTACCCTTCCTACAGTGGTTTCAATGAGTCGTTTTACATGCTTGCCGTCAACTATATCATCTACTTTTACCTTTATCCATGCATGAAGATCTGCCTTTCCTTCATTATGGGCAATGATTACTTCTTCAGGTGAATAGAACACTAAACCTTCTCCCTTAACTTTTTCTGTCCCGGAGCTTTTCTTTCCTTTTGTCATGTAGTAAAGTCCGAGAACCATATCCTGAGAAGGAACTGTAATGGGAGCACCGTTTGCAGGGTTTAGAATGTTATGTGAAGCCAGCATTAATATCTGGGCTTCGAGTATGGCAGTATTTCCAAGTGGCACATGAACGGCCATCTGGTCACCGTCGAAGTCGGCATTGAATGCCGTACAGACCAGCGGGTGAAGCTGTATTGCTTTTCCTTCGATCAGCTTCGGCTGGAAAGCCTGAATACCCAGACGGTGCAATGTAGGAGCACGGTTCAGAAGCACCGGGTGTCCTTTAAGTACATTTTCAAGAATATCCCATACTACAGGGTCTCTTCTGTCAACTATCTTTTTAGCTGATTTAACAGTCTTTACTATACCACGCTCAATAAGCTTTCTGATAATGAAAGGTTTATAAAGTTCGGCTGCCATGTCTTTTGGCAAACCACATTCATGAAGTTTAAGCTCAGGGCCAACCACGATAACTGAGCGTGCCGAATAGTCAACACGTTTTCCAAGCAGGTTCTGACGGAACCTTCCCTGTTTACCTTTAAGACTGTCGCTCAACGACTTCAATGGACGGTTGGCTTCAGTCTTGACTGCATTAACCTTTCTGGAATTATCGAAAAGTGAATTAACGGCTTCCTGAAGCATTCGCTTTTCGTTGCGGAGGATAACTTCAGGAGCTTTTATTTCGATAAGGCGTTTCAGACGGTTGTTTCTTATTATCACCCTCCTGTACAGGTCGTTAAGGTCGCTGGTGGCAAACCTTCCGCCGTCGAGAGGTACAAGTGGTCTGAGTTCAGGCGGGATAACAGGGAGAACCTTGATAATCATCCATTCCGGACGGTTAACATGTTTTGATTCCCTGAAAGCCTCAACCACCTGAAGCCGCTTCAGAGCCTCACTCTTTCTTTGCTGCGATGTTTCGATGCTTGCCTTGTGGCGTAATGAATACGACAGCTCATCAAGGTCGAGCCTGCTCAGAAGCTTGTAAAGAGCCTCACCACCCATGTCGGCAATAAACTTGTCGGGGTGTGAATCATCCAGCAGCTGGTTTTCCTTCGGAAGAGATTCTATTATTTCGAGGTACTCTTCCTCTGTAAGGAAATCAAGATATTTGATTCCGTCGGCTGCTTTGATTCCCGGGTTGACCACCACATACCTTTCATAGTATATGATTGAATCGAGCTTTTTTGATGGTAGCCCCAGCAGGTAACCTATCTTGTTTGGTATTGATCTGAAATACCAGATATGTGCAACCGGTACCACCAGGGTTATATGTCCCATTCTTTCACGTCTCACTTTCTTCTCAGTGACTTCCACTCCGCAGCGGTCGCACACAATGCCCTTATAACGTATTCTTTTGTATTTGCCGCAATGGCATTCATAATCTTTTACAGGCCCGAAAATCCTCTCACAGAACAAACCATCACGTTCAGGCTTGTAAGTGCGGTAGTTGATTGTTTCAGGTTTAAGAACCTCTCCGCTTGAGCGGTCAAGAATCTCTTCAGGCGATGCAAGTGCTATCGAAATCCTTGAATAACTTGTTTTTACTTTGGTGTCCTTTCTGAATGACATATATTGTATTTTTAAATTTCAGATAAAAATGACTTTATTGTATCAGTCAAGCATAACACTCAGTCCGAGCCCTCTCAGTTCATGGAGAAGCACGTTGAGTGATTCGGGTATACCCGGTACAGGCATCGGCTCACCTTTGACAATAGCTTCGTAGGCTTTTGCCCTGCCTATTACGTCGTCCGACTTGATGGTAAGTATCTCCTGTAGAATATGAGCAGCGCCGAAGGCTTCGAGTGCCCATACCTCCATCTCACCGAACCTTTGTCCACCAAATTGTGCCTTTCCTCCAAGCGGCTGCTGGGTAATAAGTGAATAAGGACCTATTGACCTTGCATGCATCTTGTCGTCAACCATATGACCAAGCTTCATCATGTAAATAACACCTACTGTTGCAGGCTGGTCAAATCTTTCACCTGTCCCGCCATCATACAGATAGGTGGTACCATTCTTCGGAAGCCCTGCCTTCTCAACATATTCATTAATCTGGTCGAGTGTGGCACCGTCAAAAATCGGGCTCGAGAATTTCAAACCCAGCTTCTGTCCGGCCCACGAAAGAACAGTCTCATAAATCTGGCCCAGGTTCATTCGCGACGGCACACCAAGAGGATTAAGAACAATATCAACGGGCGTTCCATCTTCAAGGAATGGCATATCCTCAACACGCACAATCTTTGCAACAATACCCTTGTTTCCATGCCTGCCTGCGAGCTTGTCTCCAACTTTTATCTTGCGTTTCTTGGCTATATAAACCTTTGCCAGCTGAACAATGCCAGCAGGAAGCTCATCTCCTATTGTGATGTTGTATTTCTTCCGCTTGTATACACCGTCGATTTCCTTGTATTTGATAATATAATTGTGTATCAGCTTACGGATACTGTCATTCTTCTTTTTATCTGTCGTCCACTTGTTGGGGTTGATGTTCAGATAATCAATCTCCTGAAGCTGTTTAAGAGTAAACTTGGCCCCTTTCGGTATAATATCGACATTTAAATAATCCTTGACACCCTGTGATGTTTTACCGTTTACCAGAATAAATAGTTTGTCAACCAGCCGGCTTTTAAGTTCCTCAACGTTCTTATTGAATTCAGCGTCAAGTTTTTCCAGCATCGGCTTTTCGACATTTTTGGATTTACGGTCTTTGATAGCCCTTGTAAAGAGCTTCTTATCAATTACAACACCCTCGAGTGAAGGACCTGCTTTCAGTGAAGCGTCTTTTACATCACCGGCTTTGTCGCCGAAGATAGCCCTCAGGAGTTTTTCCTCAGGTGAAGGATCTGATTCACCTTTAGGTGTTATTTTCCCAATCAGAATATCACCAGGTCTTACATGGGCTCCTATTCGGATGATACCATTTTCATCGAGGTCTTTTGTTGCCTCTTCGCTAACATTCGGGATGTCGGAGGTTAGTTCCTCAAGCCCTCTCTTAGTATCCCTTACCTCCAGCAGGTACTCGTCAATATGTATGGATGTGAACAGGTCTTCCTGAACGACTCTTTCTGAAATAACTATAGCATCCTCAAAATTATAACCCTTCCATGGCATGAATGCGACCATAAGGTTGCGTCCAAGAGCGAGTTCTCCGTCTTTTGTGCCAAAGCCTTCGGTAAGAACCTGTCCTTTTTTCACCTTTTCACCCTTTCTGACTATCGGGGTAAGGTTGATACATGTATTCTGGTTTGTTTTTCTGTATTTCGGCAAATAATAATGTTTCACGTCCTCATCGAAGCTGACAAATTTTTCTTCGTCGGTACGTGTATATCTGATAACTATTTCGTTGGCATCGACATATTCAACTACTCCGTCACCTTCAGCAACAATAAGTATTCTGCTGTCCTGTATCACCTGCTTCTCCAGCCCTGTTCCTACTATAGGTGTTTCGGGTCGGATAAGCGGTACAGCCTGGCGCATCATGTTTGATCCCATAAGTGCCCTGTTGGCATCGTCGTGTTCGAGAAATGGAATCAGTGATGCGGCTATTGATGCTATCTGGTTTGGTGCAATATCTATAAAGTCAACGTTTGAAGGTTCTTCATTTGTATAGTCAGCTCCCATACGGCATTTTACCCTCTGTTCCTTGAATGAGCCGTCCTCATTGAGTGGTGCATTTGCCTGTGCGATTCTCTTCCCTTCCTCTTCCTCGGCACTAAGCCAAACAATACCTTCATCACTGAAATCAACTTTTCCGTTAACAACCCTGCGGTATGGAGTTTCAATAAAACCGAGGTCGTTTATTTTGGAATAGACGCAGAGTGAAGATATAAGTCCGATGTTTGGACCTTCTGGTGTTTCTATCGGGCAGAGACGGCCGTAGTGGGTATAGTGAACGTTGCGGACTTCAAAACCTGCTCTTTCTCTCGACAGACCGCCAGGGCCAAGAGCCGACACACGTCTCTTGTGTGTCATCTCAGCAAGCGGGTTGGTCTGGTCCATGAACTGTGAGAGCTGGTTTGTTCCGAAGAATGAGTTAATAACCGATGAAAGCGTCTTTGAGTTAATGAGGTCGATAGGGGTAAAAACTTCATTATCCCTTACGTTCATTCTCTCCCTTATGGTACGTGCCATACGGGCAAGTCCCACGCTGAACTGTGCAGAGAGCTGCTCTCCTACTGTACGCACTCTCCTGTTGCTGAGGTGGTCAATATCGTCAATCTCAGTTTTGGAGTTTATCAGCTCGATAAGATATATTATGATCTTGATAATATCTTCCTTGGTAAGAACTTTTATATTTGGATCGATATCCAGGCCAAGTTTTTTGTTGATTCTGTATCTGCCTACATCTCCAAGGTCGTAGCGTTTGTCGGAGAAGAAAAGTTTTTCGATCACATCTCTGGCAGTAGCTTCGTCGGGCGGTTCTGCATTGCGAAGCTGTCTGTATATGTAAAGCACAGCTTCCTTTTCTGAATTGCAGGGATCTTTCTGCAGGGTATTATATATTATTGCGTAATCGGAGAGGCTTACATCTTCCCTGTGAAGAAGTATGGTTTTAGCTCCCGATTCGACGATAAGGTCGACATGTTCGGGTTCGATAATTGTTTCCCTGTCGAGAATAATTTCATTACGTTCAATTGAAACCACTTCGCCGGTATCTTCATCAACGAAGTCTTCTATCCATGTTCTGAGAACTCTGGCAGCAAGCTTACGTCCTACAAATTTCTTGAGGCTTGCTTTCGAAACCTTATGTTCTTCTGCCAGGTTGAATATTTCAAGAATTTGTTTGTCAGTTTCGAAGCCTATTGCTCTCAGCAGTGTGGTGACAGGCAGTTTCTTCTTCCTGTCGATATAGGCGTACATTACGTTATTTATATCGGTAGCAAACTCTATCCATGAGCCTTTAAATGGAATTATTCTTGCTGAGTAAAGTTTAGTGCCGTTGGGGTGGATACTCTGGCCGAAAAACACGCCAGGGGAGCGGTGCAGCTGTGAAACCACAACTCTTTCGGCGCCATTGATAATGAATGTGCCCCTGTCAGTCATGTATGGAATTGTACCCAGATACACATCCTGAATTACGGTATCAAAATCTTCGTGTTCCGGGTCGGTACAATAAAGTTTCAGCTTTGCCTTCAGCGGTACGCTGTAGGTAAGTCCTCTTTCTATACATTCCTCAACTGTATAACGGGGAGGGTCAATCGAATAATCGAGGAATTCAAGTACAAAGTTGTTTCTTGTGTCTGTGATCGGGAAGTTTTCACTGAAGACCTTATAGAGGCCTTCTTTTTTTCTGTTTTCAGGTGTTGTTCCAAGCTGGAAGAATTCCCTGAACGATTTAATCTGCACTTCCAGAAAATCAGGGTAGTCCGGCTGTTCTTTCCTTGATGCAAAACTAATTCTTTCGGTGACTTTCGAGGACATTTATATTATATTTTAATGAACATACAATAAATAAGTGACAGGCTTAGTCCCGATTCATATCGGGACTAAACCTGTAAACCGGTATTCCGGTATTGGCTTTATTTAATCTCAACTTCAGCTCCTGCTTCAGTCAGTTTATTTTTGATATTTTCGGCTTCTTCCTTGGTAACGCCTTCCTTAATGGGGCCTGGAGCCTTGTCAACAAGTTCCTTAGCCTCCTTAAGTCCGAGACCTGTAAGGTCTTTAACCAGTTTCACTACCTGTAATTTCTGACCGCCAGCTGATTTGAGGATAACGTCGAAGGATGTCTTCTCCTCTGCAGCTGGTGCTGCAGGACCTGCTCCTGCTGCTGCTGGTGCTGCAACTGCTGCTACTGCTGCTGCAGGCTCAATACCATACTCTTCCTTAAGTATTTTAGCAAGTTCGTTTACGTCCTTAACCGATAGATTTACCAGTTCTTCTGCCAGTTTTTTAAGATCTGCCATTTTTATTGATTTTAAATTGATTTAACTGATTATTACTATTCTTTTTTTGATAGTGTCTCAAGTACACCATGTAATTTCGTACTGCCTGATTGCAAGGCGGATATGACATTTCTGGCGGGTGACTGCAGAAGCAGTATAATATCGCCCAGAAGTTCTTCTTTCGATTTAATAGAAACAAGCACATCAAGCATCTTGTCTCCGATATAAACCGATTCCTGTACATATGCGCCTTTCAGAACAGGCTTGTCATGCTGCTTGCGGAATTCTTTGATAACTCTGGCCGGAATGGTGGCCGATTTTGCAAACATGACAGAGGTAGCACCTTTTAGAACCGGGAATAGTTCTTCAAAGTTGCCATTAACCTGCTCAAGTGCTCTTTTCAGAAGGGTATTTTTCACAACAACCAGTTTTATCTGGTTTTCGAAGCATTTTCTTCTGAGAGCGCTTGTGTCAGCAGCGTTAAGATGGGCTATATCAGTCAGGTAAAAATGATTGTATTCCCTGATATAATTAGCAAGGCTTTCTACAATTGCATTTTTCTCTTCACGTTTCATAACTTCTCCTTTTTCATTTCAGGTTACTCATCTATGCTTTTCGGGTCTACTTTAACGCCAATGCTCATCGTGCTTGAAAGGAATATACTCTTTATATAGGTTCCTTTTGCAGCAGGTGGTTTAAGTTTATTAACCATTGAGATGAACTCTCTGGCGTTATCTACAATTTTTGAAGGCTCGAAAGAGACCTTTCCGATTGACGCATGGATGATTCCGTTTTTATCGACCTTAAAATCGATCTTACCCTGTTTAACTTCTTTAACAGCCTTACCTATATCCATGGTTACGGTCCCATTTTTCGGGTTAGGCATTAATCCGCGAGGACCGAGTATTTTACCCAGCTGACCAATTTTACCCATCACAGAGGGCATGGTTATGATTACATCCACATCAGTCCAGCCTCCCTTTATCTTCTCGATATAATCATCGAGACCGACATAATCGGCGCCAGCTTCGCGGGCTTCGGCTTCCTTATCGGGAGTGCACAGAACCAGAACACGTGTTTGTTTTCCAGTGCCATGGGGCAGGGAAACAACGCCACGAACCATCTGGTTCGACTTTCGTGGATCTATTCCTAACCTTATATCAATATCAACAGAAGCATCGAATTTTGTTCTTGTAATCTCTTTCACAAGCTTTGCGGCTTCCGAAAGGGTATACATTTTTGTTCTGTCGACTTTTTCAAGTGCAAACTTCTGATTCTTGGTAAGTTTAGCCATTTCTGTTTCAGTTTATTTGATTTCAGGGAATTCACCTTTAATGGTTATTCCCATGCTTCTGGCGGTTCCTGCCACCATCTTCATCGCCGATTCGAGTGTATAACAGTTCAGATCCTGCATCTTTTCCTGGGCAATAGCTTTTACCTGATCCCAGGTTACCGTTGCCACCTTGTTCCTGTTGGGTTCCGGGCTTCCTTTCTGCAATTTTGCAGCTTCCAGAAGCTGTACCGACACAGGAGGAGTCTTTATGACAAAATCAAACGATTTATCAGAATATACGGTAATAATTACCGGGATAATTTTTCCGGCTTTGTCCTGGGTTCTGGCATTGAATTGCTTGCAGAATTCCATAATGTTAACCCCCTTGGAGCCCAGAGCCGGGCCCACGGGCGGTGATGGGTTAGCTGCCCCGCCACGAATCTGTAGTTTAATAATTCCAGCAACTTCTTTTGCCATAGTTAAATTTTTGCTTGTTTATTGCACGAGTATGACAACCACTCAGGAAGCATTATGGTTATTGCAGTTGTCAATATCTTATATTCAATTTGTTTCAACTTTCCTTTTCAACCTGCATAAAGCTGAGTTCAAGGGGGGTTTTCCGTCTGAATATCTTGACCATTACTTTAAGCTTCTTCTTCTCCTCATTAACTTCTTCGATCACGCCTGTAAAGCTGTTGAAGGGTCCGTCAATCACTTTCACCGTTTCACCAACGAAGAAGGGAACATTGAGTTCTTCGTCACTTGCATTCAGTTCATCAACTTTACCGAGTATCCTGTTTATCTCCGACTTTCTAAGGGGCAATGGTTCGCCGTCTTTTGAGCCCAGAAAACCAAGCACATTTGGTGCCTGCCTCAGAAGATGAGGCACTTCACCAACCAGGGCAGCTTCAACAAGCACATAACCCGGGAAGAAGGTTCTTTCCTTGCTTATCTTTTTACCAGCTCTTATCTGATAAACCTTTTCTGTGGGGATAAGAACCTGTGAAACAAGATCTCCGAGATTGCGCCTTGCAACCTCATGTTCTATGTACTCCTTTACCTTCTTCTCCTTGCCTCCTATAGCACGGAGTACATACCATTTCTTCACAACGTCGGTCATCGGAAACCAGCTCCCTCTTTATTAATACAGCAAACTATAAATAAAACTCATTATCCTGCTGAATGCCAGATCCATAACTGCTACAATTATTGCAATTATAAGAGTGGCAACCATCACCAGGGTAGCACTATCCTGAAGCTCGCTCCAGGTGGGCCAGGTAACTTTATGAAAAAGTTCCGTAAACGATTCCTTTAAATATCCTTTTATTTTCATTATTCCGGTCTTTGGCACGGGAGGAGAGACTCGAACTCCCGACACCTGGTTTTGGAGACCAGTGCTCTACCAACTGAGCTACACCCGTGTTTCAGGTATTCTCATGATGTATCGCCAAAAGGTGATACATCATGAAATATCCTGTTTTATTCAATTATTTCAGTTATGGTACCAGCACCAACTGTTCTGCCTCCTTCGCGAATTGCAAACCGTAATCCAACGTTAATAGCAACGGGATAAATGAGTTCAACTGTAAGGTTGACATTATCACCCGGCATAACCATTTCCCTTCCTTCCGGCAGGGTTATTTCACCGGTAACGTCAAGAGTTCTGATATAGAACTGTGGACGGTATTTATTATGGAACGGCGTATGGCGTCCACCCTCTTCTTTCTTCAGAACGTAAACCTCTGCCTTAAATTTGGTGTGCGGAGTTATTGTACCTGGTTTTGCCAGCACCATACCTCTTTTAATCTCCTTCTTGTCAATACCTCTCAGAAGCAGACCAACGTTATCGCCGGCTTCACCTCTGTCGAGGATCTTTCTGAACATTTCAACACCTGTACATACAGTTTTCTTCTTTGCACCAAGGCCTACAATTTCGAGTTCATCGCCTGTCTGAACCACACCTGTCTCAATACGACCTGTTGCAACTGTACCACGTCCGGTAATTGAGAAGATATCCTCAACCGGAAGCAGGAACGGTTTGTCAATGTCGCGCTGAGAAATAGGTATATATTCATCAACAGAATTCATGAGTTCAAGTACTTTTTCTTCCCACTTCGGTTCACCGTTCATGGCTCCGAAGGCCGAACCTCTGATAACAGGGCAATGGTCGCCGTCGTATTTGTAGAAATTAAGAAGTTCACGTACTTCCATTTCAACGAGGTCGAGAAGCTCTTCATCCTGAACAAGGTCAACCTTATTGAGGAACACAACTATAGCGGGCACATTAACCTGATGTGCAAGAAGGATATGCTCACGTGTCTGTGGCATTGGACCATCATCAGCTGCAACAACAAGTATTGCACCGTCCATCTGTGCAGCACCGGTAATCATGTTCTTAATATAGTCTGCATGACCGGGGCAGTCGACGTGTGCATAGTGCCTCTTCTCGGTCTGATACTCAACGTGAGCAGTATTGATTGTTATACCCCTTTCTTTTTCTTCCGGGGCATTATCAATCTGATCGAAAGTCTTTACTTCTGCAAGGCCTTTCTTGTTGAGCACCCTTGTAATGGCCGAGGTAAGAGTTGTTTTACCATGGTCGATGTGGCCAATAGTACCAATATTTACGTGCGGTTTTGTCCTTTCAAATTTTTCCTTAGCCATAATTTAAGCTTTAAGTTAAAGTTAATATGAATTTTATATCTGTTATTACTCTTGTTTTCTATTGAGCCGGAGAGGGGAATTGAACCCCTGACCCCTTCCTTACCAAGGAAGTGCTCTACCCCTGAGCTACTCTGGCC
>JBASIK010000177.1:0-8812 GCA_049654745.1 Bacteroidales bacterium | reverse complement strand
CGGACAGGGAATTGTTGCCCTGCAGATGCTTAACATACTCGAAGGCTACAACATTGCCTCAATGGGTTTTGGCTCTGCTGAATACATTCATCTTTTTACCGAAGTCAAGAAACTTGCGTTTGAGGATCGTGCACGCTATTATGCCGACCCTACCTTTTCAAAGACACCCATCAGTCAGCTCATCTCAAAAAAATATGCTGCTGAACGGAGGAAGCTTATTGATCTCAATAAAGCTGCTAAAGTTTATCAACCGGGTAGCCTGGAGCCGGATAACACAATATATCTAACCGTTGCTGACAGATATGGCAATATGATATCCCTTATACAGAGTAATTACAGAGGCATGGGTTCGGGTATGTGCCCGACAGGTCTAGGTTTTGTCCTGCAGGATCGCGGTGAGATGTTCACGCTCGAGGAAGGCCATCCTAACTGTTATGCGCCCGGGAAAAGGCCATTCCATACAATCATACCTGCCTTCATCACAAAAGAAGGCAAGCCTTATATAAGTTTTGGAGTGATGGGTGGTGACATGCAGCCACAGGGGCATGTACAGATTATTGTAAATCTGATTGATTTCAAGATGAATCTTCAGGAGGCAGGCGATGCGCCCAGAATGTATCACACCGGTTCATCAGAACCTACAGGTGAACAGATGACTGATGGGGGAATTCTCCATCTCGAAAGCGGTTTCAGATGGGAAGAGATTCAGAAGCTTCTGCAGAAAGGCCACACAATTCAATGGAATCTTGGTGGCTTCGGAGGTTACCAGGCAATAATGTGGGACGAAAAAAACAAAGTATATTACGGAGCTTCCGAATCAAGAAAAGACGGACAGGCAGCAGGGTATTAACAAGGCAGGCAGCCTGATTTTTATTCCTTTTAAAATAAAAGTATTTAATGTAAATTGAATTTATCTTGCTGTTACTTAAATGTTACGGATGACTTAATTGCATTAATCCTTGCAGATTCAAGTGACTCTACTTTAATGCCAGCAATATTTAGATTTTGAATTGTGACATTAATCCCAATGGTATCACCGTTATACTCGATTACTGATTTATTCGGGAATTGATTAATAAAATTACAATCCCTGATCAAGACATTTTTAATAAAACCCAATTTACTTTCAGGGTTACGCTTATCTACTTCAAAATGGATTGCCTTTCTCTGGGCATCAGGATAATTTCTTTCAAACCTGTTATTTATATAAAATATATTATCAAGTGTTGCACCATCATAAACATAAATAGCCATCCCCCTGTCACACTCAATTACATCATTGTTTTCAAAAGTTATGTTCTTAATATAATTGGATCTGGTCTCTGTTCCAATCTTCAAAGCTGATTTCTTTGTCAGAAATACACAACCTCTAACAGTAACATTATCAACATCAGCCACCAGATTTTTTCTACCGGTAACTTTTACTGCCACATTATCATCACCACAATAAGCAAAACAATCTTCAATCAAAATATTGCTCGATGCATCAGGATCAAAGCCATCTGTGTTTGATATATCAATATCATTAAGCAATTTCAGATTACGAAGGATTACCCCATTGCAATTTATTAACTGAGTGTTCCATGAACCAGGGTCTTTTAATATTAGACCCTCAATTAATATATTTTTTGATTTTACGGCAAGAATTAACCTGATCCTTGCATCATCTCCGTATTTATTTCTAAGATATTTTCCATTTCCGTCAATAACTCCCTGCCCGGTTATTTCAACATTCTCTACTCCATTTAAGTAAATAAATCTCCTGTTTTCCACATAATCTGTCGGAGAAAAAAATTTTACTGAACCTGTATCTGCAGTCAATACAGCACCTCTTGCAAATTGTACTTTTGAGTTGCTTTTAAGATTCAATTGCCCTGATTTATATATTCCGGGAGGAAAGTAAAGTATTTTGCCTGAGCCAGAAATTTCGTCAAGTGCCTGTTGAATTCTGGCCGTTTCGTTTGTTTTTCCAGTATTATCAATATTATATTTAGTTACCAGATTAACTATTTGATCATTAACGGTTTCAACAGGTTTATTGGCAAAGAGGAAGATTTTTATTGAGTCATTAATCCTAACAAGATAGTGTCCGGGTTCTGAAAGATTAATGCTAATTCTATTATTATCAATTAAATTAAATGGAATTGCAAAAATTTTGGGGCTGATTTCAATGTCAGAGATAGTTAGATTTGAATTTATATATACAGTTGAAGGCTTTTCAAGGTCAAACGAAGAATAATAGTATCTACTGAATTTTTCTAGTGATAACTTATTTTCAGCCAGTTTAATTTCGAATTGAGGCTTTTGTGCATATGTTTGAACAAAGCTAATGACAATAATTAGCAGAAAAAATAATTTTTTCCTATCCATTTCACTCTCAAATTTACAAAAAAAATTGTAGGATTTTTTAATTGTTAAATCAATTTTACCAGGATGCAGGACTCAGAATTAGAAAGCAGGTTACCTATTCCAGCATCAAACATTTTTTACTTGAATTTGAGATTAACAATAAGAAAACCTTAAAAGTATTTCAGAAAAATATTGCATTAGCAACTTCTAAAGTGTCAAAAAAATGTACATTTGCACATTTTATAAATTTTTAAAGAGATTTAAAATTGCGAAAAGCAGATGGGTTTTATGATTCATTGGCTGTTGAAACAAGAAGTTTTTTATTGGTACAATTAATAATAAATAAAATTTAAGAAAATGAAAAAGTTAACAATCTTCACACTACTTCTCACTATTTATCTAACAAGCATTATAGCACAGACTGATACTACTATTAATGCTCAAAAATTCAAGCCTTTTATGGCAATAGGTTTTGATTTTATTTTGCACAATGGGATATGGGGGGGAACTGTTCCGGCTCAACCAAAAGAGTCATCTGTAAACATTGGTGGTACACCTTTCATTTCTCCCGGCTTTGGAGTAATTTTTAATTACCGTTTTATGAAAAACTTATCTCTTTATTTTGATGGAAATATGTATACTCGAAGAACTCCGGTCGCATATTCTGGAAGCTATGCTGAAAGCTCTTGGGTGGCCGAACAGAATGATTATAGTACCAACCTGGTTGGACCTTTTGATCAGGATGCTTTTTATAAAGTCAAAACAACAGGCTTTAGACTTGGCCTACGTGGTTATTTAAGACACGACAAACCTGTTGACCCTTGGATTGGATTGTATTGGGGTTATTATGGTGTTAATCATGGCGTTTACAACAAAAACAACAGTACTACATGGGGCAACGGATACGATTATGTATCAGGCATTTCTTTGCTCAACGCAGGAATAGATTTTTGGGACAAGTCGAGAACAATTGGCTTCAGCATCTTTGTTGAAATTGGTGCCCCGGCTGATAGAAATTACAAAATTGAGAACTGTTTGCACTCAGGCTGGACTTTTACAGATTATGGCGAAGGTGAACCAATTTTTGGTTATTATAGAATAGGTTTCGCTTTATTATCTAACAGTTCTAAAAAATAAAACCACTTGTTGTCCAACAATAACATAAATCATAAATAGAATATTTTCTTTAAATTAGCATATACTCAGAATTAAAACCTGACTATAATGCATGGTAATATAAAGAGGGCGGTATTTGTATATCGCCTTTTTTAAATTCTTCTTATAAATACACTAATACACTGATTCTCTGTTGATACCACCAGCCCACTTTATGTTCTACCTTAAATGGGGGAAATACAATAAGCCCCTTCTTTTCGAAGAGAAGGGGTTGGGTGTGAGTTCATTTTTTGGAAAACTCAATACTTTATCAATTTCTTCACAAAATTTACACCCGGGGCTTTCAGCTTTATGAAATAGATTCCAGCCGGAAAATGCCTGAAATCAATTTTTACAATATTCTGGTTCTGTATTTCGTAAACAGAAATAATCCTACCTGTAAGATTATAAATTTCAATTGTTTTAAACAGTATAGTGTTTTCAATCCTGAGCCAGTCATATACAGGTACAGGGTAAATTACCACGTTATTTTCTTGAGGATTATATATTTCAGTTTGTACTCCGGGTATTATTTCTCCAACAACGGTTTCTTGATTCCATGCTCCTGTTTTTGTTCCCACAGGTTCATTTTTTATTGTCCTTGCTTCTATTTTATCGATAGTAATGCCAGTTGGGCATACAATTGAAAATTCTCCGGTTGAAATGTTACTGTGTGATGCAGAAATAAGTGTTGAACCTGACCATGCAAGTATCACATACTTATTTGTCAGAGGAAATGCCGGGTCTTCTGCAATTTTTCCTGAAAGAGTAAATCTGTTTACAATTTCAGTTGCGGCAGGAAGAGCTATACTCTGGTAATTGACAGAATACTCCGGTCCGAGCCGGTCACGGTATGTAGCAGTTACAGAATTGTTGGAACCTCTTTTGTACAAAATCCAGAAGCTTGTGCCTGTTACGGGTGATCCTGCAGCCAGCGGACCTGATGAATAAGAATTAGACGATACAAAATTTCCAGTTTCTGCATTCCAGCAATAATACTGATAGCTACCGTTAAATAGCCTGTATCGAGCATCATTCGAAGCATAACCGGAAAGATTCACCAGTAAAGCTCCAGGAGCATCGGAAGATGAGAGATCCAAATAAGCAGGACGTAGTAAAATTTCTACCGTCTGAGACCTTACGGATAATACCGAAGCAGAAACGATACTAATTAATAAAAATAATAGATTTTTCATAATCAATACTTTTAGCACGTTAAACACAGCGAGAAATTGTGAATCCAATTTCGATAATATTTTTTTCAAATCAAACAGTCTGCGAAAAAAATGTATTAAGTAATAAAACATTTAGCAGAACGCAGCAAAACATCTTCCTATAGTAGTATTGAACAGTATCAGAATATTTTATATATTTAAGAGTTTCAAAGCAGTTACAAATAAGAATAACAGAATAAACAAACAATTTGTTATGGAAATTAAAAGTCCGGCATTCAAAGAAGGTGAGTTGATTCCTTCGAAGTATACGTGCGACGGCCCTGATATATCACCGCCGCTTGAATGGTCTGACGCTCCTGCAGGCACAAGGAGTTTTGCACTAATCAGTGATGATCCCGATGCACCGGTGGGGACCTGGGTACACTGGGTAATATTCAACATACCGGCAAATGTGAATAGGCTAAACGAGAATATCCCGAAAAAGGATGTTCTCAGTAATGGAGCACGGCAGGGTCGGAACGATTTTGGCAGGATCGGTTACGGTGGACCTTGCCCCCCAGGTGGAACACATCGTTATTATTTCAAGCTCTATGCACTCGACAAAGAGCTTGATCTCAAAGCAGGCTCCACAAAACGTGACCTACTTAAAGACATGGAAGGACACGTTCTTGCAGAAGCTTATCTTATGGGGAAGTATAAAAGAAAGTAAGCTGTAATCACTTACATCCCAGATTACCTTACGTTCAGCTGCATACTTTCTCTCTCCCTTTTTACCTCAAGCACCTGAGTGGTTCCACCTGTCTCAAGGTTAATGCCATGAGGTTTATTTGTTTTCCATGAGCCACCGGTGAAATCAGGAACATCTATAGGTCTGGATCTGTTGGCAACCGACCATTCGCTCAGTGGCGCAACACAGCTCCATGTAACACCGTCATAAACATCCTGGTCGAGTGGCAGACCGTTTCTCAGACAGTCGATCAGCCGCCAGTCCATAATGAAATCCATTCCTCCGTGTCCGCCAACCTTTCTTGCCATCTCTCCTACCCTCTTTATTATTTCTGGTGTGTATTTATCCCATATCTCCTGCATTGCTTCATCTTTTACCCATTCCTCTCCAAAAGCGATCAACTGTCGTGGGTATTTAACAGCCATCCCTTTGGTCCCTTTAACAAGATGTATCCTTGAATATGGCTGCGAAGAAGAAACATCATGCTGAACTTTAATTGTTTTTCCCAGTGCTGTTCTTATAAGGGTAGTATTGAAATTTCCCCTGAACTTTGCATTTCTCCATGGTTCATAGAATGAATCCTGTTCAACAAGTTCTTTTTCGCGCAGGTACATTGTAAAATCATCCGTCGACATCGATGTCAGATACTCCATTCTGTCGCCCCTGTTGATATTCATAACCTGTGCTATTGGTCCAAGTCCATGGGTTGGATAAAGGTTTCCATTTCTTGTTGCATTTTCCTTCAGGCGCCACATTCCTGTATATGCGCCGTCGGTTTGCCTGCTGTCGTCGGGCTTCTTAAAATTCATTCCCAGCAGGTTGTGGATATATGCACCCTCGCCGTGGATTATATCACCAAACATACCCTGTCGGGCCATATTTAGGGTGAGAAGTTCAAAGAAGTCGTAGCAGCAATTTTCAAGCATCATGCAATGCTTTTTTGTCTTTTCTGATGTCTCAACCAGCATCCATGCCTCATCTACAGTTCTGACAAGGGGCACTTCGCAGGCAACGTGCTTGCCCTGTTCCATGGCATATGCAGCCATTGTTGCATGCCAGACCCAGGGGGTACAGATATAAACAAGATCAAGGTCGGGCAATTCTGCAAGTTTCTTCCATATATTTTCATCTCCGTAAAACTCGAGTGCTGGTGGTCGTCCTATTCGTTCGAGGTAGCGCTGGGAGCCCTTTACTGCAGCCTCACGGAGATCGGCCAGTGCCTTAATCTCGACACCTTCAATATAGGAGAGGCGCTGTACAGCACCGCTGCCTCTGTCGCCCAGACCAATGAATCCCACACGGACAACAGACAGTGGAGGAGCAGCATATCCCGACATATTGAAACGCTGTGTATGTGATTTCTTTACAGCAGCAAGTATTTCAGGCAGGTTCGATTCAGGTGCTTTCGGCCCGCAGCCAGATATAAGACCTCCGGTGACAGCACCGGCACCTGCAAAAGTTGCTGATTTTAAAAAATTCCGGCGATTAGTTTTCATGGTTAAAATCTGTATTAATAATTCATGTTTGCAAATTAATATTTTAATTCAAAAAACAATTGGAAGAGTAAATAAAAATAAAAACTGCCTCCCTTAAGGAAGGCAGTCCCAGCAGATTAATCAGGTTTTACTAACGTTCTTTCATCATTATTGCCCCATATCCGCAATAACGGGCACACCTTCCGCAACCTGTACATTTTTCATAGTCAATTACAGGCGCACTGAAAGGATCTGATTGTGTTATTGCACCAGCCGGACAAATCCTTATCACAGGACAATAATGATTTTTCGGACATCTGGCCTCTCTAACCTCAACTTTCTTTAAATTTCCCATATTACTGACTTATAACACTACTATAATTATCAATTATACTTTCAAGAAAATCGGCAGTTTTAACTCCAATCCCTGACCATAATATGATTCCATTGCGAAACAGAATCAGTGTCGGAACACTTCTAACATTATATTTATATGCCAGTTCAGGGTTATTGTCAACATCAATCTTAAGAATCCTTACTTTGTCACCAACCCTGTCCTTAAGCTGTTCAAGAACAGGACCCAGCATCCTGCATGGACCACACCATTCCGCTGAAAAATCTACAAGCACCAGCTTGTTTCCTTTAATTATTTCACTGAAATTTTCACTCATATTTTTTCTCCTTTTTAAAACTTCTGACAATATCATTAATTAATGAACCAGTAACATATCCAGCTACCAGACCATAAAGGGTACTCATGTACCATACTGACTTAATAAAACATGTACCCGACATGCATCCGATGAATTTCCAATAGAGGAAACCACCAATAGCACCAGCAATAGAAAGAATAATAACCAATAGATTTTTTCTGATAAAATTTTTCACTGACAAATTTTTCTGCAAAATTGCATTACGCACAGAATTCTGTCAGTGACTCAGGTCACAAAAAGAATATTATTTCACGAGATTTGTATAATCTATTAAATTTCTTCTTGTTACAACTTTATTCTCTTTTTCCAGTCTGCTCAGAAGCCGGGAAACAACTTCACGTGAAGTATTGAGCTGGATGGCAATATCATTGTGTGTCCCTTTGAAAACAGTTTTACCTGTTGATCTGTAGAGTTCCAAGAAAAACCTTATCAACCTTTCATCCATTTGCCTGAAAGCTATAGCATCAATTGCATCAAGAAGTTCCTCAAATCTTTTCCTGTATGAATACATCATAAATTCTTTCCATGTGCGGAATTCTCCCATCCATTTTTCTGGCTTATCAATAGGTACAGCCAGAATTTCAGAATCTTCAATTGCCGTAATCATGATATTGCTTTTCTGCATACCGATACAACAGGTAAGAGCCATAGCACATATTTCCCCCTGCTTGAGATAATAAAGCAGAAGTTCGTTTCCTTCATCATTCACCTTCGACACTCTGAGGCATCCGCTCAACACCATAGGGAATGATTTTATGTAGTTGCCTTCTTCTATAACATTATCCCCCTCTTTAATCTTCTTAAAATCAGAAACCTGAATAATCTCATATACAAGTTCTTCTTCGAAAAATGGAAAAACATTCTTGATTTTATCTCTTTCCGAATTATGCATTTTTCTCATTTTTTACGTATTTGAGGGCAAATTCGTTATTAAAAAGGTTTGAATAAAATATCTTTACTTTTTCAGATTCCTTTTCCCAGTTCAACTCTGACGCAGCTATCGCACAGTTTTTCTTAAGCTGTTTGTACAGTATCTGATTGTCCGAAAGCATTTTTATTGCATCACTAATTTCTGCAGGTGTTACTTCAGGTATAATAATTCCGCAGTTGTAGTTTATAATTACTTCGCTTATCAGAGGCAGGTTGGAAGAAATAACCGGAATGCCTGCTGAGATGTAATCGAAAAGCTTGTTGGGAAGGCTGAAACGGTAATTAAGG
>JBASIK010000176.1:0-17390 GCA_049654745.1 Bacteroidales bacterium | reverse complement strand
ACCCTAAACCTTGAACCTTGAACCCTGAACCCTGAACCAAGAACCCTTAAACCCTGAACCCTGAACCTTGAACCTTGAACCCTTGAACCCTGAACCTTGAACCCTGAACCCTGAACCTTGAACCCTTGAACCCTTGAACCCTGAACCTTATCTGTGTCTGCTGCCTTCTGTTTTCACCAGTTTCTTTCCTTAAAATAATTATCGAGTTCCTGTTTCGACATAGGCAATTTTCCCGGGTATTTGCTGAGCCACTCCATAAAATCCTTTTTTATCTCATCGCTCCAGGCGCTGTCAATCTGTCCGGGTTTATATTTTCCTTCACGAAGGCGCTGGTGTCCGAACTCGTCTCTGAGGGCAGTAACTTCGGCATTGATTACCAGGTCGGCAACAAGATGTGCCGGTATAAAGATTACCCCATATTTTTTTGCCAGCACAACATCACCTGGCAAAACCGTGGCTTTTCCAATGCGTATTGGCGTGTTGATTGTTACAAGAGACATCTGCTGGATGAATGACGGGTCGGAGCCTTTGATCCAGCCATTGAACCCTTCTATCTCCTCTAACCCTTCCTGATCTCTTACGGAACCGTAAAATATGACTCCTCTTTTTGATTTTGCATAAATGGAATTACCAAGATTATCACCTATCAGTGTGCCGTCGACAATTTTACCATAACTGTCGGCAACGTATATGTCTCCTTCAACGAGCACATCAATAGGCCATGAGTTTGTTCCGCCTTGCTGTGTTCTTCCCTCTTCCTTTCCCTTTTCTCTTATAACTTTTTCGAGGTCGGGCCGCATTGGCATATATTGTGCAGTAACAACCCTCCCTGTCATGGGCTGGTCGGGGTGCAGCACAATCCAGTCGCCCTCGAACTGGTTCATATATCCCCTGTTGCGCAAATAACCCCAGGCTTCTTCTATCGATACGTTTTTCAGGCGCTCAAGAAGCGCATCTGACACTCTGGGTCTGCCATCAGGAAAACGTTCACCTTTCCATTCGGGGGTTATTGCTTTTATATATTCAGGCGGTGCACCAACAAACTGGGCAGTAATTGTACTGATCGTAAACAGTAATAATACCGGAAAAAAGAGAAATTTTTTCATGTTATTCAGTTTTTGGTGTTTACTATGTTAAAGATAAAAATTTCAGGCTATTGAGTGAAGTTAATTTCTTCTTTCAGTCGAGTTCGTGCCTGAAAGGAGCTGATGCCTGTGCTCCGAGACGGGTTACCGAAATTGAAGCAGCTTTGTTGGCGAACTCAACGGCTTCAGGAAGATCTTTTCCTTCGGCAAGAGCAACAGCAAGTGCACCATTAAAAACATCTCCAGCTGCGGTTGTGTCTATAGCATCAACCTTAATGCCGGGTATAAGACCTGTAAAAGAATCAGATGACACAAAAGCACCTCCCTCACCCAGAGTAACAATCACATTTTCAACTCCTTTATTCCTTAAAACTGCAGCGGCTCTGGAACATGTTCTGGTATCGGAAATAGAAATGCCGGTGAGTGCCTCGGCCTCAATTTCATTAGGAGTCAGAGCCCATACGTTTTTCAAAATTTCATCTGAAAGTGGTTGTGCTGGAGCTGGGTTAAGAATTGCTCTGATTCCTTTTTCCTTTGCCTTTTTGATAGCATACTCTACAGTTGTTATTGGTATTTCCAGCTGTATCAAAAGGATGGCATATCTGTTGCCGTCGAAAATTTCCCCGGGAAGATCTTCAGGCTGCAGATTGGAATTTGCACCAGGGGCAACAACTATCATGTTTTCGCCGCTCGAATCAACTGTAATAAGAGCAACACCTGAAGGCAATTCAGGATCTTTTATAAAGAACTCAGTGTCAATACCTTCCCTCATCAGAAGCCCAACAGTCTGGTTTCCAAAAAGATCATTTCCCCGTTTCCCGACAAAGGTTACTTTCCCGCCCAGCCGGATGGCCGCAACTGCCTGATTGGCTCCCTTGCCTCCGGGATTGAGAAGAAACGTCCCTCCAAGAATCGTTTCTCCAGGAGAGGGAAGCTTTTCCGTCTTAATAACCATATCAGTATTTGAACTGCCGATTACGAGGATCTCTTTCATAAAAAGCTATTCTTAATAAAGTAGTAAATAATAACAATTGTCTCTTTTACAAAATTATAATTTCCTTCCGATATAGATAACCTTCATCTTTTTGACTGGCGGTATTCTTTTATTTTCTGCATCAATATTTCAGGCTCGTCTGATGTGATATAATCAAAACATTTTGAGATGAAAAAATCCATATCATCTTCATTGTTAACCGTCCAGACATTCAGAAGAATGCCTTCTGTCTTTGCCTCATCAATCCATTCGGGTCTTTTCCTGAAAACGCTGTAATTATAACCTGCACCTTTGATTGATGCCTTCTTCAATTCATATGGTGAAAGGTCGCCATTAAGATAAAACACCTCCGCATCCGGCAGAAGTTCTGAAATCCTTTTTACAATATCATAATCAAAACTTATCCAGGTAATATAGTTTATAGCATTCAGCTCCTTTGCAAGCATGATGCTCTTTTCTGCCATGTAAATATTTCTTTCCCTGCCTGCTTCTGATGATTTAAGCTCGCAAATAAGTTTTGTTGTGCTGTTGTTCCTCAAACCTTCGGTGATATATTCCCGCAGAGTAGGCAATTTTTCTCCATTAGAAAGCTTGAACTTAACAAGAGTAGAATAAGGTGTTTTATCAATTACCATCTTGTTGAATTCTCTGTCGTGATTTATCACAAGAGAGTCGTCAGATGTAATTCTGACATCAAATTCAGAGCCGTCTGCTTTCAGTTCAATAGCATTCCTGAGTGAAGCTATGGAGTTCTGAGGATGGCTGTTTTTCTTCCAGGCACCACGGTGGGCAATTACTTTTAATCCGCAATTAATAATTGAATCAGATTTGTTATTCATGTTTCCAACAGGAATTTCTGATGATAGAAATATAAGCAATATTGCCGTAAAAAATAGATATGCGACATGAAAGTATTTATATTTCATAATTTTATAAATTTACATTGTCTTAATTTCAGTCAAAATCTGATAATTCGATAAACAAAAATAACATAATGCCCATTAAATTTGATTGTAGTGTAGTTTTAAATGATAATTTTTATATTTTCGAATTAAAAATTAATTAAAATTTCAGTTATGCGAATCTTTGATATCACTGCAGTTATTGTTTCTTTTTCAGTTATTGTTGTTGCATGCAACAAGCCTGCTCCGATTGAAAAAGTTATTGAAAAGTCACTGGCTGTTGCCGGGAAGCAATATATTCAGATGGCAGAAGTGATGAAACAAAAGCCTGATCTTCTTCCGCGTACTCTTGATACTGCCGGTAATCTGGTTACTGCAAGATCGAACTGGTGGACAGCAGGTTTTTTCCCTGGAACACTATGGTATCTGTATGAATATACAGGTGATGAGAAATTCAGGGATTATGCCAGGGAGATGACAGCCAGAGTAGAAAAGGAAAAATTCAACAGGGGAACTCACGATCTGGGATTCATGCTTTATTGCAGCTTTGGTAACGGATTCAGGCTAACGGGTGATGAAAGTTACAAAGATGTTATGCTAACCGGGGCACAATCGCTGATTACAAGATTCAGGCCTAAGATAGGATGTATACAGTCGTGGAACAGCCGGCGTGGCTGGCAGTGCCCTGTTATAATCGACAACATGATGAACCTTGAGTTTCTGATGTGGGCATTCAAAACAACTGGCGATTCGGTATATTATAAGATATGTGTCAGCCATTCAGATACTACCATTAAAAATCATTTCCGCCCCGATTACAGCACCTGGCATGTAGTCTCGTATGATACCATAACTGGTAAAGTGGAAGCAAAACAGACTGCACAGGGCTATTCCGATGAGTCGGCATGGGCACGCGGACAATCATGGGGTCTTTACGGCTATACCGTTATGTACCGTGAAACGGGACTCGAAAGATATCTTGAACAGGCAAAACATATTGCAGATTTTCTAATTAATCATCCGAATCTGCCTGAAGACAGGATACCTTACTGGGATTATAATGCCCCCAACATACCAGACGAATTACGTGATGCCTCAGCAGGAGCTATAATGGCATCGGCGCTGATTGAGTTAAGCGGATATGTTGATAAGGAGACAGGAAAGAAATATCTGGAAGTTGCCGAAAAACAGCTCAGAACACTGGCTTCGCCAGAATATATGGCTAAACCGGGTGAAAATGGCAACTTTATCCTTAAACACAGTGTGGGTTCACTCCCTGGAAAGAGCGAGGTGGATGTACCACTTACTTATGCAGATTATTATTTTGTCGAAGCTCTGCTCAGATATAGAAAACTACTGAAGAACCAGCAGATTTGATTAATTAATAATTTACCGAAAGATAACCATTAAACTAAACTGACATGAAACAGAGAAAAAAATTATCAAGGCGTGAATTTCTGGGAGCATCGGCTCTAGGTATGGCAGGCATAATGATACTTCCTGCTGCAAGTTGCGGACGGTCCAAAACTGAAAAGGCCCCTTCCGATCTGGTGAGGCTGGGCTTTATTGGACTGGGCCGTCAGGCAATGTTCCTTCTGAATGGCTTCCTGCAGGTGCCAGGTGTTGAGGTTCTTGCAGGTTGCGACGTTTATGGTGTGAAACGCACCAGGTTTGAAAGGAGAGTTAATGAATTCTACTCCAAAGCAGGCAAGAAGGTTGAAGTTAAGACCTATGAAAATTTCCAGGATCTTCTTGCACGTAAGGACATTGATGCTGTGGTGATTGCAACACCCGACCACTACCATGCGCTTATTGCAATTGCTGCATGCAAGGCTGGTAAGGATGTCTACCTTGAGAAACCTCTAACCTTTACAATTTATGAAGGACAGCAGCTGGTAAAGGCTGTTCGTGAGAACAACAGAATTCTCCAGGTAGGAAGCCAGCAGCGCTCGGACGATACATTCAGACATGCTGTAAATCTTGTTCAGTCGGGAGCTATAGGCAAGATAACACTTGTCAATGCTTACGTTGGCGCGCCACCAACGCCCTACAATCTACCACCCGAACCTGTACCAGCCGACCTTAACTGGGATCTCTGGCTTGGCCCGTTACCATCAACTATTCATTACAACAGCCAGCTCAACCCGCCCATATCGCTCGATCCTCCAAAAGACGAAGAGATATGGGGTGCCTGGAGATGGTACAAGGAAACAGGAGGTGGCTTTACAACCGACTGGGGTGCCCATATGTTCGACATAGCACAGTGGGGTCTCGGAATGGATAACAGCGGCCCGGTCGAAGCTTCTCCTATTGGAGACGGTACCGAGTTTATGTCGTTCAAATATGCAAATGGAGTGGTGCTTACATCCGAGACATGGGACGAGAAGAAGACCAAGGGAGTCAAGTTCCACGGCGAGAACGGCTGGATAGAAGTAGCCCGCGGGTATTTCAATGCATCCGACCCGAAACTCTTCCCCGAAAAGAAGGAAGAACAGACAAACATGCCATATGAAACCCGAATACCCCACCAGGTGAACTTTATAGAATCGATACGCACCAGAAAAGATCCCGTGGCAACAGTGGAAATAGGCCACCGCACTTGCACAGTATGCAATATCGGTAATATTGCATGCGACCTTAAACGTACTGTCAAGTGGAATCCTGAAACCGAAACCTTCGTCGACGACGAAGAGGCAACAAAGAGGATGCATTATACTTACAGGGAACCCTGGAAACTGGTTTAATGCAACCCTTCCCATACCAATAAAAAACCCCTTCCGGAGAAACCGTGAAGGGGTTTTTTATTATCTCGAGAATCAAATATATCTGGAAAGGTAAGAAATACTGAAGGTATTTTAAAAATTTACCACCTCGTAATATGCTTTCTTCCTCTTTAAATTCTGGTCAAACAGAAGAGGATAGTTTTTTCTGTTTCGTACCGGGAAATTGTCGAGCCATGAGTGTTTGTCTGAAACATTCCAGAAAGTTACACCTGTAATTATGCCTTTATAATCCCTGAAAACCCTGAAAAGCATTTTGTATTGTTCAATTTGTTTCTGCTCCCTCTCAGCAGTGAAAGCATCATCTCCCGGTTTTCTGTTACTGAAATCTTCATTCCAGCTGTATACTGATACATCCAGTTCTGTAATCTGTACCTGAAGTCCGAGTGATGAATATTTTTCAATAGCTTCTCGCAGTTCTTTCTCTGAAGGGCTTGAAATTGACCAGTGCCCCTGCAGCCCGATTCCGTGTACCGGAATGCCCTTTTCGATGAGTCCTTTCAGCAAATTGTAAATTTTATCCCGTTTCGCAGGATTTTCGGTATTATAATCATTGTAAAAGAGAAGAGCCTGAGGGTCGGCCTCATGTGCCCATATAAAAGCCTTTTCAATATACTCTTCCCCACATATCCTGTACCATGGTGATTCTCTGTAGATTTTACCCTCACTGTCATCTATTGCTTCATTCACTACGTCCCAGGCATAGACTTTACCTTTGTATCTGTTAACTATCTGGATGATATGATCTTTAAGCCTTGAAAGGAGTAACTCTTTTGATGCTTCAGTGCCATCGGGGTTTCTGAACATCCAGGGGGCAGTCTGCTGATGCCAGACAAGTGTATGACCTCTAACCTTCATGCCATGTTCGCCGGCAAAATTTATTATAATATCAGCGTTGTCCCAGAAATAACGGTTCTCTTCCGGATGTATCAATCCGGGTTTCATTACATTTTCCGCTGTCAGGCTATTGAACTCTCTGATTATAAGATTTCTTTCAGGTGCTGAAGGATTCAGGTGCGAGGGAGCAACTGCTACACCCACAGGAAAGTAATCATGGTAATAATCCTTTAATCCTTTACTTTCGTTGTTCAGTTCACTGAAGTTCTGGCCGCAGCTTCCGGCATGTATCATAATCGCCATGCAAAACAATGCCGGTTTAAGAAGGGCCGCTCTGTGAATTCTTCTTGAGGCTCTCATGGTTTGAGTAATTACTGTTTTAAATTTTCAGATTCTTAAAAATATTTTCTTTTTATAGAGAAAATATAGAAATACCCATCCGACTGCAGTTATACCAATACCGTTTATAAGTGAAGTCCATGTCTCAGGTAGTATTTCAGTAAATCCACCAAAGAAAAATTTTGCAGCGTTCCTGAAATTTATTATGCGGTTAGCAAGGTATATTGTTATTGGGTTCATTCCGATTACAACGAAGAAGAATGCCCATTTCCTGAAATTCCATACGTCAATTATCAGGTAAAACAGGGCAAACAGCAGCAGGCTCAGTCCGCCCACATAGCATACGAAAGAGCTTGTCCACAAATTCTTGTTAATTGGGAAAGTCAGATCCCATACTTTACCAACAATAACGAATACTATTCCTGCACCGGCAATATAAATTGCTTTTTTGAGCAGGTTATTACTCAAATAGTTCGACAGCAGAAATTCTCCTGTAAACATACCGAGCAGAGCTGTTGATATAGCCGGGACGGTACTGAGGATTCCTTCAGGGTCGTGATTGCCGCGGTACAGTTTTCCGGGCATCAATATTCTGTCGATGTAACTTGCGAAGTTGCCTTCCTGTGAGAACACATGGGCTCCTCCGCCGTCGGGTGCCGGCACCAGGGCAAGAAGCAGCCAGTAGCCGATAAGAAGTGCCCAGAACCAAACTATACGCCATGTAAGTTTTGTGTTCATAAAGATTAGAGCCGCGAACATCCATGCAAGTCCGATGCGTCCAAGAACGCTTCCATAGCGGAGCTCATCAAATTTGAACCTTACTCCGTTATTATAAAGGATGCCCAGCAGTACGAGTATGAGACCACGATAGATGACATGCCTGTAAATTCTCGCTTTATCTTCTCCTGATGCCATTCTTTTTGATAGTGAGAAAGGGAATGAGATTCCTGCGATGAACAGAAAAAGCGGGAATATCATGTCGTAAAAGTGAAAACCATGCCACTGGACATGTTCAAGTTGTTCGGCACACCATTTAAAGACCGGCCAGCCGGTTAAAGTGGCAAGTCCTGCAAAAATAGCTTCACCGCCCATTATCCAGAACATGTCAAATCCGCGTAAAGCGTCGAGTGACTGAAGGCGCTTTGGAGTCTGTTTTTCTGAATTTGCCATAAAGTATGTTTTTAAAAAGGCTAAAATAATTAAAAGATGGAACTATTCATCATAGTTCACCTCCCGGGCATTTTTGTCGGAATTTTCTCACAAATATTTGAACCGTCACTACCGCTGCTTTTCATTGTACCATCCTGGGAAGAATTTCATCGAGTTCCACGGTAGCAAATGTGGTTGCAACATCGCTCATGGCATAGGGTAATATCAAAGTACGGTTCAATACAAGTGTATCAGGATGTTGCCGAACTACTTCGGGAAGGGCTTTTATTACTACTTCGATAGTCTTGTTTCTTGAAATTAATCCGAAAGTAAGAAGGACTTTTTTCCCTTTTGCGCCAATGCTCTGTTTTAGGATACTGGCATTATCTACAGAAATCTCGGGTACTCCGTGGTGTATATGAACAATTTTTCGACTGTCAATGGAATATATTTCAGATAACAAGTCAGCTCCCTTTTTTGAAATGCTTACGACTTTATCGGAGAATCGGCAGATTTCATCAAGAAGATACTTTTGTTCAGGTACAGGAGTGTCAAGTATTGTGTGAAGAGTTGTAATAACAGGCATTCTGAGGCGTTTCAGCAACTGAAGGATATGTCCACCGTAACTTCCACCAAAAATGCCATATTCATGCTGAAGAATAACTGCATCAATTTCATTCATATTTAAAAAACTGCTGGCCTGAATGTATGATGAGAGGTCGTTTTGTTCAATTTCAAACTGGACATCCTCAGGATAATCATATGTTTTCAGTCCATCATTTACAGCCACAATCAGGGTTCTCACTCCTGCCTTTTTCAAACCATCATTCAGGTCTTTTGTAAATGAAGCAATACCACATCTTCTGGGCGGATAAGTTCCTATTAATGCGATTTTACACATATTCTGTTCAGTTAATAGTTTTCTCTTTCGGGCAATGCAGAAGAAATAAAAGCTGAATATGAATAATCTGGAATTAATAATCAGCCCGTAAAGATAATGATTTTAACTTTTTAATTTCAAAATAAATTGTTGAAATGCTTATTGTTGCATCTTTTTAAAACATTAAAGCTATTTCAGGGTTAACTGAAAAAAATAAAAAAATACATGGAGTCAATGATAAAGTATTAAAATGCCACCGGCGGTAGATTTTATTTGCCGGGGTTTTTGCAATGAATAACGAATTATATATCTTTATAGTTGTAAAACTTATTGGTACGATTCGATCCTCGAACTAAACATTCAGTTATGAAAAAAATCATAATCACCTTAACAGCAGCAATGTTGTGTATAACTTTATCGGCTCCGGCCCAGCACCCTGAAGGCCCAAGAATGGTGCTGAAAGAAAACTGGGCAATAAAGTCCTCGGCTGAAGTCAGGGCAGGAGGCAGGGAAATCTCCACTGCAGGGTTTTCTACACAGGGGTGGTACAGGACTGCGATGCCTTCAACCATACTTGCAGCCCTTGAAGCAAATAATGTAATCTCCAATCCTTATTACGGGACTAATTTCAACAAAATTCCCGGGCAGATAGCAAACCGGAACAGAGGTATACCAGTTGACAGCCCCTTCAGCGTTGCATGGTGGTATCGAACTGAATTTCAGCTGCCTGCCACTTATAAAGGAAAACACGTCTGGTTGAATTTCCATAGTATTAATTATAAAGCCAATGTGTGGCTGAACGGTAAACTTGTGGCAGATACCACAACTATTGAGGGCGCCTACAGGCTATTCACCCTTGACATTACAAAAGAAGCAGTACCAGGTGGTAACAACTGCCTTGCACTCGAAATTTTCCCACCCAAAAGCACAGACCTTTCTATCACGTGGGTTGACTGGAATCCGACACCACCTGACAACGGAACAGGCATATGGTATGATGTAACTGTACATGCCACTGGAGATGTTTCAATTGAGGAGCCTTTTGTTAAAACAAAACTAAATATTCCGTCGAACGATGAGGCAAGACTTACTGTTTCAGTTTTGCTCAGGAATTCATCCAGTAAGCAAGTAAGCGGAAAACTGACGGGTAAGATAGAAAAGATAACTTTTTCAAAACAGGTAAACCTGAATGCAGGAGAGACTAAAAAGGTTGTTTTCGAACCCTCTGAATTCAGTCAGTTGATAATAAGGAACCCACGTCTGTGGTGGCCTCATAATGTTGGACCGCAGAACCTTTACGACCTTAACCTTTCATTTGAAGCATCAGGCAAAGTGTCTGACGTAAGAAAAGTTAGATTCGGAATCCGCGAGATCACATCATGGATGAATGAATTTGATTCGCTAAAGACGAGAGTTTTTCAGGTTAATGGTAAGAACATAGTTATAAGGGGCGGGGGGTACGTTCAGGATCTGTTTCTCAAACCTTCCAATGAAAGGATTGATGCCGACATTGCATATGCAAAACATATGAATCTAAATGCACTGAGGATGGAAGCGCCGAGGGGGTCGGACTATATGTTTGACAGGTGCGATGAGGAAGGTATCCTGCTGATGGTGGGATGGTGCTGCTGCAGTATGTGGGAGAGATGGAAGACATGGACACCTCATACAGCCGATATTGCTGAACTGAGCTGGAGAGACCAGATAGTGCATCTGAGAAATCATCCTTCGGTGTTTGTATGGCTATATGGCAGCGACAATTATCCGCCTGAAGATATTGAAAGAAGATATATAAAGGTACTGGATGAGTATGATGGAACAAGACCTTATTTATCGTCAGCCACTCAGGCCGCCAGTAAAATTGCAGGTCCCACAGGTGTATGGATGGGCCCTTATCCGAAGGTTTATGCATACTTCCCGCCTTCATACTGGTATGGCAAACTTGAATTCAACACTGAAGCAGGGCCCTCAGGTGAACAGATACCGCCTCTGGAAACCATGAGGATGATGATGCCTGAAGAAGACCTCTGGCCACCAAGTGAGTCGTGGGAACTGAGGCTGCACAAAAATTTCTACCCGATAGCCAGAGCAGCATTTGAATCAAGATATGGCAAGCCATCCTCAGTTGAAGAATACAGCATGAAGGCACAGATATTTCAGAACGAGGCTGTAAAGGCAATGTTTGAAGCCTATGCGGCTAACAAGTATAAATCGAGTGGTATTATCTACTGGATGTACAATGGTGCCTGGCCAAAGATGTACTGGCAGCTGTACGATTATTTTTACATGCCAAACGGGGCATTTTATGCAGCCCGCAGCGCCTGCGAACCTCTGCATGTATTCTACTCATACAAGGAACAGACGGTAAAAATAGTCAATTCGCTGTATAAAGAATTTAAAGGGCTGAAGGTGTCAGCAAAGATTTTTGATTTCAATTCCAGGGAGGTATGGTCAAAAACTGCAAATGCAGATGTTGAACCGGATGAAAGCAAAAATGTCTTTCCAGTTGAAGTGCCGGCAAATATAACGAAGGTTTACTTCCTCAAGCTGGAAATGAAAGATGCCGAAGGGAAATCTGTCTCTTCAAATTTTTACTGGCTCCATGCTGACGGTGATGAGAAGGCAGATTTCAAAGACTTAATGAACCTCCCGAAGACGAATCTTAAAGTTGAAGCAACTCCTTTACAGCAAAAAGGTAACAGGGCAAGCATTACAGTAACGCTGGAAAACACAGGTAGTAATCTTGCTTTTGCAGTTAATCCGAAAATTTTAAAGAGTTCATCAAAGAGCCCCGTTTTACCAATCTTCTGGGATGACAATTATTTTTCGTTGCTTCCTGGTGAAAAGAGGATGGTGAATGTTGAATTTGATGTTAAAGAGTTGAAAGGGGACAGTCCGTTAATCAAGGTTGAAGGTTGGAATGTTCCTGTTACAGAACAGGTAATTAAAATTAAATAAGACTTGCAACCAAATTTCATTGAAGGTAAATTGACAATTTTCACCCGATTTATGAAATAATACTGTCATTCCGACTACTGTTTAAGACGGATGAGAATCCCTGGTTAAAATTGTTTAAAAAGGTTGTTGACTTTCGGATTTTTATTTAATCTTGATAATAGAATATACCTCTTTAGATTTAAATAATTTTAAACCAACACCTCCAGGTTTTTCCCCGGTTTGCTGAAGTATTACTCAATTACGCTGAGGCAAAAGCAGAATTAGGAATTATTACTGATGATGACTGGGCTAATACTATAGGGAAAGTTCGAAGCAGAGCGGGGATTGCAGGTGGTTTGTATACTAAACCTACCGTGGCAGATCCTTATCTGATAGAAAAATATTTCCCTGATATTTCTGATCCTGTAATTCTTGAAATTAGAAGAGAAAGAGGTATAGAGCTATGCATGGAAGGGTTCCGCTTTTACGATCTCATGAGATGGAAAAGAGGTGAACTGCTGATAATGGAATGGAACGGCATGTACGTACCCCAGTTGGTTCAACCTATGGATCTAAATGAAGATGGGGTATTTGATGTTTCTTTCTACCAGGGATCAAAACCTTCACCAGCAGTACCGGGTGTTATTTATATTGATGTATCTGCTACTACAGGTGGAAAACCAGATCCCATGCGCCTTAAGAACGGTACCTACGGAGAAATCACCTGGCTAAATACTGTTTCAAAAAAATGGGGAAAAAATATTTCTATCTAATTCCTGAAGATCTAATTCCTGAAGCCGACTTATTAATGAATACCAATCTTGTTCAGAACCCGGCTGGTAAAACTCATAAAGAAAATCAAAATCTTATCTGGCTCCTTCTATGAAAATTCACAGAAGGAGCTGTTTTATTTTCTCCCATGAATCCACCCTCGTATGCCTTGCCTGCAGAAGTATATTATGCGGCTGAGTAAATATCAAGGTCTCTCCCGAAAAACTATCCAGATTCTTCGGATGATCATCTATCATAATATCCGCTTTGATCAAACTTTTATCTCCACAAAAAACTATCTGCCTCCAGCTTATAAAAGGAAAATGCTCATGCAACCACATCTGCTTGTCAGTGAGACTGCTGGGAAATTCAGTCGCAAGTGAAATTACAACAACATGATATTTTTCATTCAGTTTTTTTAAACCTTCAACACTGCCATGCATCACAGGAACACTCCTGAAAAACCCCGGAGTGGTAACCCATCTTATCTGCTGCGGGAATGCTTCAGCCTCAAGCTTGCCTGCCACCTCTTCAACGGTCAGACGAACACCGGTCTCCTTCTCATGAAGCTCAAAAAAACGGCTGTATACATCAGCCAGAACCCCATCCATGTCGACAAGAATACGTTTCATTTTTAAGATATATATTTGTGTTAATAATTCTGAAATAGCTACCAACTTAAAACGATGACAAGTTATTTCATTTTAATAAATAATAATAGAGTAACATTATGAAAACATCAGTCCTTTTATCATTTTTAATTGTTACCACAGCACTATTTTCCGTAACACTTTCAGCACAGAACGACAGGGTGAAACTTGCCCGACTCTCGGAGTTTGTTATGCAATCATCATTCGTTGTGCCTGAAACGGGCGAGCAGATCTCCGATCCTGGCTTCAGCCCCGGTATATGGTGGATGCCGGTAAAGGTGCCAACCACAGTACTCTCAGGCCTTGTGACAAACAAAATCTATCCTGACCCATACCTTGGACTTAACAATATGCTTATACCTGATGCTTCAGACGAATTCAACAAAATTTATAACCTCGAACAGTACAGCCATCTGCCTGGTTTGCCCAACCCGTGGAGCAAACCCTACTGGTTCCGAACAGAGTTCATGGTTCCCGCTGAAGATAAAGGTCGCCACTTCGAACTTATATTCAAGGGAATAAACTACAGGGCTGGTGTGTGGCTCAACGGAAAACAGATAGCCGACTCTACTCAGATGGCAGGTATGTTTGCCGAATACAGACTTGATGTTAGTGATTATATTATCCCAGGCTCGAGAAACGCCCTCGCCGTGAAAATCTACCCTCTCGATTACCCGGGCTTGCCCGATACTGAACAGCTGAAGGCGCTGGGCGACTTCTACCTCAACGGTGGGAAAACTGGCGACATAGGCAAAAACGTAACTATGCTGTGCTCGGTAGGATGGGACTGGATACCACCTGTGCGCGACCGTAATATTGGAATCTGGCAACCTGTCTACCTCAGGACATCGGGACACGTTACAATAGATCAGCCAAAGCTTGTTACTCTTCTGCCAGACCTGCCCGATACATCACTTGCAAAAATTTCCCTTTCATTTAAACTTAAGAATTCAGGAAAATCTCCCGAAAAAGGAAAGATTACAGTGGTCATTACACCTGAAACCTTTCAGGGCAAATCTGTACAGTTTACCAGGGATGTTTCTTTGAATGGAAACTCCTCTGCTGTTTTCACTTATGATGCTGACAATACCAGAGAGCTTCTTTTCAGCAAGCCGGCGTTGTGGTGGCCTAACGGTTACGGTCGTCCCGACCTTTACAGAATAAGGATTCAATACTCAAACCAGTCGGGTCTGAGTGACGAAATTTCCTTTCTGTTCGGTATAAGGACAGTTGGTTCAAAAGCTGTTCAGGTTGGAAAGATGTGGCGTCGTGATTTTTATGTTAATGGCCGGCGTATCCATATTACAGGCGGTGCATGGGTTCCCGATATGATGCTCAACCGCGATTCGGTGCGGTACGATTATGAGTTCCGGCTATGCCGCAATGCAAATATTAACCTGGTAAGAATATGGGGTGGGGGAGTGACACCGTCGGACTGGTTTTTTGATGCTGCCAACCGTTACGGCTTGCTCGTATGGTCAGATTTCTGGATAACAGGTGATACTCAGGGTGAATTCAAGGGGTCACCCGACTGGCCACTCGACGGGGAGATATTCAAAAAGAATGTGACAAGCACTATTTACAGGATAAGAAATCATCCGAGCCTGCTGGTGTGGACCGGAGGCAACGAAGGCCATGCGCGCAGGGAGCTCTATTATGCCATGCGCGACAGTGTAATAAAACTTGATGGAACCCGCCCGTTTATTCCATGCTCATCAGGCTTTGCTCGTCTTCCTGATGGATGGGATGCCTCCTGGCCTGATGGCCTGCCTGGCGGCGTCTATAGTGGCGGGCCATATACCTGGCAGGACCCGCGCGATTACTACCGCCGCGTGGATGCTGCCACCGACTGGGTCTTTAAGGACGAAACAGGCATACCTTCCCAACCACCTTACAGCACATTGCACAAAATAATCACCAACCTTGTATGGGATAAATCACTTCCCTTCCCCCTGAACCATTCATGGGGCTATCACGATGCCGCAACAGGTAACGGACGATACGATCGGTATTATAATGAAATGATAAAACGTTACGGCGCACCATCAACAATGAAGGAATTCTCCGATAAGATGCAGCTGATGAACGCTTCAGGATACCAGGCTATTTTCGAGGCTCCTGCCCATAAAATAAATGATGTGGGAGGAGTAATGCTCTGGAAACTGAATGCTGCCTTCCCGAGTGTGGTATGGCAGGTGTACGACTGGTACCTTATGCCCAACGCAGGATACTATTTCATGCAGAATGCCTGCGAACCTGTCCACATTCAGTTTAACCCGAAAGATCTGAAGGTCGAGTACGTCAACAGAACCTATAAATCATTTTCAAATCTAAAGTCGGAAATAAAAATATATGATTTGAAATCGGAACTGATTTACAGTCAGAATGAAACAGTAAGTCTTGAAGGTCCTTCATCAGCCGGAAGCCTTTCTCTTTCAGATCCACTTTCAAAAAACACTGGAGTTTCATTCATAATTCTTAACCTTTACGACAATTCAGGCAAGAGGATCTCTCACAACGCTTACTGGTATTCCTCATCGAATGATTTTACCTCTCTCAAATCTATGCCTCGAACAAAAGTTAATGTTAAGCTTGCTGGTGTACTGAAAGGGTCAAATGAACTGAAATGGAGCTTTACGCTGACAAATTCATCGGATAAAATTGCCTTTTTTATCAACCCGAGGCTAATGGCAGATAATGAAGAAGTAACACCTTCATTCTGGACAGCAAACTACTTTACACTGGCACCAGGTGAAACAATATCTGTTACAGTTGGGTGCCCACCTGAGAAAATATCAGGCAAAAAAGCTGTTCTCAAGGTTGAGGGATGGAATATTGAAGAAATAGAACTAAAACTTTAGAATTAAATCCGGGTAATGACAATAAAGCATTAGTGAAGCAGTACCAGAAAATTTAATCAGCGTTTCTACCTTATTCTGAAAGAACGTACGGCTGAGATCAATTTTCCTGATTGTGTCACTCCTGTGGCAACAATTGAGTATTCTCCTGCCTGATCATGTGTCCAGAATTCTGCTGTCACAGCACCCTGCTCACCCGGCATGGCTGACGGGTTCCAGTATAGGGTGTTTCTTAGATCGGGAATGCGGCTTTGCCTCTTTTCTTCTGAAGCATAATCAGGGGGTGAAAATAAAGCAGGATTTTCCGTTACCCTGTACCGGATATTTACTGAATAATCAGGAAGAGTAACATTACTCAGGTCGCCTTTGCGCGTAATAACATTCACGATGCCACTGAAATAAAGATCGCCAATCATATATCTTGAACGCACAACTTCAATCTTTTCAACAATTTCAGGGTCGAGATTGGCAATTAGCGAGAGGTTCTGAATAATCACACCGTCTATCATTGTCAGTGGGGGTTCATTATAGAACATGTTTGAGAGCGGTTCCAGCACTCTCATTTCAGTGCCTGATCTTCTTTCCCTGAATCGCACACCTTGCACCAGCTCAAAAAACACCTCATACATAACAGGAAGTTTGATGTAGTCATCGAGCCATACTTCAAACTCCGGGACGCCGTAAAATCTTCTTCCCCTCGTGGTTGTGCTATTTTCTTCACTGGCATCTTTTTTATATTTTGAAACATAAATCCTCGAGGTCTGATAGTTGAAGCTCAGCATAGAAGCCAGTCTCATTTTTGTTTCGGACAATGTGTCAGTAAAACACACTGAGCCCGGTACTTTCCATGGGAATGGTGAATCAATTTCCAGAACTGAATTTTTAGTTGTATCGGCAGGCTGAATCACCAGATTTATCACCCTGTTCTCGACAGGCAGGTGAAAATTGAACCTGCCATCCCTGTCGGTTACTGCATACCTGAAGAATGGTGACTTACCGGCTGCTGAGAGATATAGTATTGATAAGGTATCAGGCTGGCCCGTATCCCTGTTTCTAAGTAATCCGCAGATGTAATGCCATTCATTTTCAAACCGGTATTGCCTTGTTGGGGTTTCCTCCGGAATTATTTCTTCCCATCTTATCCACCGGCTAAAGGTGGAAACAAGAAAATTATCAATAATTTCATTGCTGAGGGTACTTATTGTTAC
>JBASIK010000175.1:0-6959 GCA_049654745.1 Bacteroidales bacterium | reverse complement strand
GGCTTAAGCAGAATATAGGGCCATGGAATTATAAAAATCCAAAATTGGTTTTTCCGATTCCGGCGAGGGAGATTCTTAACAATCCCGCTCTTCAGTCGCAGCAGAATGAAGGATACAGGTGATTTTGCCGGCATTTAAAAGAAATAAATTTGTAGACAGCAAGGTTTTCGATAATTTTTTGAAAATAATTTGTAATAAATATTTATCTTTGCAGCCACAATTTTAAAAAGTAGGTTAAATAACTAAGCGTATTTGAATGGCAGTTAGAATCAGATTAGCTAGGAAGGGCCGCAAGAAGCTGGCCTATTACCACATAGTGGTAGCAGATAGCAGGTCGCCACGGGATGGCAGATTTATTGAAAAACTCGGAATTTATGATCCGCGTACTGATCCGGCCACTGTTGAGCTTGATTTCGACAAGGCGCTGGATTGGCTGCAGAAAGGCGCTCAACCTACGGAGACTTGCAGATCAATTTTATCTCATAAAGGTGTTCTTCTTAAGAAACACCTGCTTGAGGGCGTGAAGAAGGGTGCATTTGACGAAGCTGAAGCTGAAAGGCGTTTCAATGAATGGCTGAAGCAGAAAGAGGCAAAGATTCAGGAGAAGATTCAGAAACTTGAAAAAGCAGCAGATGAGGAGCTGAGGAAACGCATCGAAGAAGAAAAGAAGATAAATGAAAAGAGGGCTGCAGAACTGGCAAAGAAAAATGCTGAGAAAAATGCAGAAATGGCAGCCAGTGCTGCTGAAGCTGAACCATCAACTGAAGAGTCATCCGCCTCTGATACTGAAACTTCTTCGGAACAGTAGAAAAAACCCCGGTAATCTCCGGGAAGCCTTATATTACATCCCGGATGGAGGAATATATCCTGCTTGGGAAAATTCTTAAACTTCACGGTATCAGTGGTGAAGTTGCGGTAAGCACTGATAAACCCTTATCAAAAGCATTTAGTAAACCGGACTTTGTTTTCCTTGAAATAGAAGGGAAAAAGGTCCCTTTTTGTGTTGAAACGTGCGAACTGCAGAATAATAAAACCCTTTTCCTGAAATTTGAAGGATACGGAAGTGCAGGAAAAGTTAAGGAATTTACCGGATGCAATGTTTATGTTAAAGTCACCGGGTCGCGGAAAGAGAAAAAAGTGTTTTATTGGGATGAGCTTCTGAATTACAGAATAATATCTGAAGGTTCCGGAATATCCGGGAATATAATTGCAGTCATAGATAATCCTGGAAATTTGCTGCTGAAGGTAAAGGATGAAAATAGCAGATCAGAATTATTTATTCCTTTTCATGAGGATCTGATTGTCGCGATAAATAAAAAACAGAAGATCATCTACATGAATTTACCTGAGGGGCTGTCGGATATTAATAAATAACCGGGCACTCGCAAGGTTTTATCTTCTCAGAATTTTTATTTCCCCGTTCATCTCGACTCTAATTACTGGAGATGGCCTTGCTTTTCGTTTTTCTTCCCTTCTGATTGTAACTGTATAGTCAGCAGCCTTTATTATTTCCTCAGGTATTTCACTGAAGTTTCCGGGTGCAGGTTCGCCGCTTCTGTTTGCCGATGTGGAAACCAATGGTTTGCCCAGTTTTTCTATCAGAGCCGAACAGAATTTGTCTTTTGTGATTCTTATTCCAACGCTTCCATCTTCGGCTGAAACACCCGGAGCAAGGTTACGGCTGCGGGGATACACTATGGTAATTGGTTTGTCGGCTATCTTTGTTATTTCTTCTGCCATCGGTGGTATTTCCTGAACATATTCTTCCAGCATCTCATGGCTATTTACAAGAATAATCAGGCTTTTGCTGTCGCGTCTCTGTTTTATAGCGAATATTTTTTCAACTGCTTCAGCACATGTGGCATCGCATCCCAGACCCCATACAGTATCGGTAGGGTAAAGAATTACACCTCCCTTCCTGAGAACATCAAGTGAAATGTCAAGATCCTTTTTCATTGTTTTTCCTGCTGTCCGATTGCTTTTTTAAAAGCCATAACCTTCTTAGCTTGGCATATTTAAGGAAACTGCCAAATGCAGTTATCATACAGTAAGTATATCCGTAGTAACCATCTAGGAAACCTCTGCTCAGAATAAAGGATCTGAAAAAGTTCCAGGCAAAGTGAAAATGGGCAGTAAAACAGCCTGCTTTCCTGCCTGCTTTGAAATACTCTTCTGCTGCAATGGTCGAGAACCGGTTAAGTTTGTCGGTATGTTCCTCAAACGATTTATAGTTCCAGTGAAGCAGATCTCCTTTTATCCATGACGCTTTGCAGCCTTTGTTCAGCCGGAAACTGTCGTGTGGATTAGGTCCGACCCATTTCCCTCTTGCAGTGTTAAAGAGACGAAGCTGGCGGTCGGGGTAAAGCCTTGAATGCGACATCCATTTACCGCAGTAATTATTACGGCGGTTAAAATAGTACCCATCGTATCTGAAATCTTCCTTAACTTTTAAGATAGAACTTTTTAGCTCTTCACTGAGCGCTTCATCGGCATCGAGCGACAGAACCACAGGGTAGGTTGCAAGGGATGTGGCAAAATTCTTTTGTTCAGCATATCCTTCGAAAGGATGCTGCACAAGTTTTACGTTCAACGACCTGCAAATATCAGGCGTTGAGTCGGTTGAATAAGAGTCGACTACAATTATTTCGTCAGCGACCTCTTTGAGCGATTCAATGCACCTGCCAATAAATTCTTCCTCATTAAAAGCAATAACAACTGCAGATATCTTAACCATAGTAGGTTTTTTGAAAAACTGTATAATTATAAATTTTGTTGTGTAAGTAATTTAAATTTTTACGGTTTACAGAAGCTTTTCTCTCAGCTTTTCAGCAGGTTCCGGTGACAGGTAGGCAAAAGGAATATCAAATACTGTGAGGGCTCCGGTTTTTCCTTCTTTTGCCATGCGGAAAATTGCCCTTGCATAGGCAACCAGAACACTTGCAGTGAATTCAGGATTACTTTCAAGATTTAAAGTAAATTCAATTCTGTGTTTTAATCCTGTTGCGCTTTTACCACTTCGGATAACTGTTCCGCCGTGGGGCATTCCGGTATGATTCTTTTTGAATTCTTCTTCGGATATAAAATTAACAGTCGTTTTATATTCTTTAAAATAATGAGGCATGTTTATGATAGTTTCTTCAATTTTTTTAAGGTCGGCACCTTTTTCCGGCACAACGTAACATATCCTGAGGTGCATGTCGGATGATTTAAGTTCGGGTTCTTCTCCATTTCTGATCTTTTCAACCACATCCTGTACAGGGACAGTGTACTGGATTCCGTATCTTACACCGGGCACTCTTCTAATTGCATCGGAATGGCCCTGGCTTACACCTTTACCCCAGAAAGTATAATCTTTACCTTCTGGCAAAACGCAATGACCCAGTAAACGTGCCAGAGAGAATAGTCCGGGATCCCAGCCGCATGAAATAAGAGAGAGTGTGTGGTTTTTTCTGGCGCATTCGTCAATCTTTCTGAAATATTCCGGAATCTTTGCATGGGTGTCAAAGCTGTCGACAGTATTGAAAAATTCAGCAGCAGCAGCACCATGTTCGGGCAGGTCGGTTGCTGATCCCCAGCAAAGTATCATAACGTCAATTTTATCCTTAAAGTTTTTCATATCCGATATTTGAAATGCCGGCAAACTACAATGCAATTCATCAGGTGGACGTCTTGTGAAAACACCAATCAACTCCATGTCGAGATTCTGTTTGACAGCATTCTCGACTCCCCTCCCGAGGTTCCCGTAACCTGCTATACCTATTCTAATTTTTCTTTCCGGTTTCATTGTTTTAAATTCTTTTATTTATCGGGGGACGAATGTATAATAAAATTTTCAATAGTTATTTAACAGTTATTCAATCGAAAATATTAAAGTTAATTTTGACGGCAGTATTAAATACCTTTTTCAAAAAAGAGTTATGCAAAAAGTTTGATTCTATTGCAGAAAAAAGAGCTTAACAGTTAATTTTTTCTAAAATTCTTGCAAAACAAAAAAACTGATTAGTTTTGCAGCAATTATTTTTAAGAATTTGTTAGAATAACCTTTAATAAAAACTAAAATCAAAACTTATGGTTAGCAGTATTTTCTGGATTGTACCTGTTGCAGCACTTACTGCATTACTTTTTGCATGGATTTTTTACAGAAGCATGATTGTCAGGGAAGAAGGGACTGACAGAATGAAGGAAATTGCCCAGTATGTCCGTGAAGGCGCGATGGCTTATTTGAAGCGTCAGTATACGGTTGTTACAAAGGTTTTCCTCATTCTGGTAGTACTGCTTTTTGTTCTGGCATATTTTGGTGTACAGAATCCATTTGTACCTGTAGCTTTTCTTACGGGAGGTTTTTTCTCTGGTCTTTGCGGTTATTTAGGGATGCGTACAGCAACATATGCATCTTCGAGGACTGCATGGGCTGCGTCGACTTCCCTGAATAAAGGTCTTCAGGTAGCATTACGCAGTGGTGCTGTGATGGGCTTGGTAGTAGTAGGTTTCGGCCTTCTGGATATAGCACTATGGTTCGTGATCCTTAACTATGCGGTGTTTACACCTGATAATATGGAACACGGGCTGAAATTTCTGGGTTTGACTTTTGTCGCACCTGGAACTACTGAACATCAGAAGCTTATTGAGATTACAGCCACCATGCTGACATTTGGTATGGGTGCTTCAACTCAGGCGCTCTTTGCACGTGTAGGGGGTGGCATATTTACAAAGGCAGCCGATGTAGGTGCCGACCTTGTTGGTAAGGTAGAAGCAGGAATACCCGAAGATGACCCGCGTAACCCCGCAACTATTGCCGATAATGTAGGTGATAACGTTGGCGATGTTGCAGGTATGGGAGCTGACCTTTATGAGTCTTATGCAGGTTCTATTCTTGCAACAGCAGCTCTCGGTGCAGCACTTCCTTCGCTAGATGCCGAAAACCAGATCAAAGCTATTATCGCTCCAATGATTGTATCGGCTGTAGGTGTTGTGCTTTCTATCATGGGAGTATACATGGTGCGTGCAAAGGAGAGTGCTACCCAGCGTAACCTTCTGCGTGCGCTACTTCTGGGAACGGGTGGCAGCTCGGCACTTATACTCGTGGTGCTTGCGGTAATGGCTTTCACCGGCTGGATCACCTGGGGTGTATTCGGCTCAGTCATAGCAGGTCTAATAGCAGGCGTAATTATTGGACAGGCAACAGAATATTTTACATCGGATGAATACAAACCAACCCGTGGCATTGCAAAACAGTCGCAGCAGGGACCTGCAACAGTCATTATAGAAGGTATGGCTGTTGGTATGATGTCGACATGGGTACCTGTTGTTACAATAGTAGCAGGTATAGTAGCTGCTTTCGGATTTGCGGGTGGTTTCCATGATTTTGCTCAGGGTGTTTACGGAATAGGCTTTGCTGCTGTAGGCATGCTGTCGACTCTTGGAATTACTCTTGCAACAGATGCATTCGGCCCTATAGCTGATAATGCCGGTGGAAACGCGGAGATGGCACACCTGCCAAAAGAAGTTAGGGAAAGAACCGATGCACTTGATGCACTTGGCAATACCACAGCAGCTACCGGTAAAGGATTTGCAATAGGCTCGGCAGCCCTGACAGCCATGGCACTTCTTGCTGCATATATAGAAGAGGTAAAGATGTGGCTGGGTAAACTTGCAGATAAAGCACCTGAGGGATACAAGCAGGTGGGAGACATACTTTTCTACAAGAGCCACGCACCGGCTGTGATACAGGAAGGTCAGAGGGCCGTTCAGGTAACGCAGGCACATATTGGTGATTTCGTTGCAGCATATAACATTTCACTGTTTAATCCCATACTTCTTGGAGGACTTTTTATAGGGGCAATGATGGCTTTTGTCTTCTGTTCAATGTCGATGAAAGCTGTCGGGCGTGCTGCAGGAAGAATGGTTGATGAAGTAAGGCGACAGTTCCGTGAAATACCGGGTATAATGGAAGGAACAGGTAAACCCGATTATGCAAAGTGTGTTGAGATATCAACCCGCGGAGCCCAGAGGGAGATGCTCGCACCTGCACTCATGGCAATAATTGTTCCGGTTCTTATAGGTGTAATTTTTGGTGTTCCAGGTGTTGTAGGGCTGCTCGCTGGCGGACTAACTGCAGGATTCACACTTGCATGTATGCTCAACAACGCAGGTGGTGCATGGGACAACGCCAAGAAATATATCGAGAAAGGCAACTACGGCGGAAAGAAGAGTGATCCGCACAAAGCTGCAGTTGTTGGCGATACAGTAGGTGACCCGTTCAAAGACACATCAGGTCCTTCACTCAACATACTTATAAAACTTATGTCGATGGTATCCGTTGTAATGACAGGACTGACGGTAGCATTTAAACTTCTGTAGAAAAAATTATATGAGAGCGCCGGAAAAGACATGTCTTTTCCGGCACTCTTTTTTATATTTGAATTGTTTTAAACTGAAATAATGGTACTTCCTTCGCTTGAAAATATCACAGAGGCGCACCGGCGCATAAAGTCATATGTTCATCGCACACCGGTAATGACTTCAACGCAGATAAACAGAATATCGGGTGCAGAAATATTTTTCAAATGCGAGAACTTTCAAAAAGTAGGTGCTTTCAAGTTCAGGGGTGCCATGAACGCCGTGCTCCTGCTTAAAGAAGAAAATGTCAGGGAGGTCATAACACATTCATCGGGTAATCATGCCGCTGCACTTGCCCTTGCTGCAAAGATGGCGGGGATGAAGGCATATGTGGTTATGCCCCGCACAGCACCTTCTGTAAAAATAAATGCAGTGAGAGACTATGGTGCTGAGATAACTTTTTGCGAGCCCACTCAGAAGGCAAGGGAAGAGACCACTGGTATACTGATGGAAAAAACAGGTGCCCGACTGGTCCATCCTTATGATAATTTCAACGTTATTTGCGGTCAGGGCACAGCTGCTGTCGAATTGCTTGAAGAGGCAGGTGAGCTGGATATAGT
>JBASIK010000174.1:0-7918 GCA_049654745.1 Bacteroidales bacterium | reverse complement strand
GCATAAGCCTGACATTAGGTATAATTGTTAACCTGATTATCTGGCTCTATTCTTTGTGGCTTTTATATCATGGACTTACTGGTTCACTGAAGGCAAATCCAGGGACAACAAGAATAATTATGTGGATACTTGCTGCTCTATTGGTTCTATTTACAATTGCCGGAATGGCTACAAAGAGTGCAGCTGAAAAAATGCTGAGGGAATATAACCGGGAAGCAAAGGAAATTATGAAAGATTTAGAATGAAAACAGATATTCTGTTTTTAACTAAAAATTAATTGATAAAGTCATGATTCTCATTCCGTTCAAAAGGGGAATTTATGTAGTAATTTTAACTGTTGTACTGTTTATTTCGGCTTTGAGCATTTCAATTAATCAGGTCGACCTGAAAGGAAAACACGCTTTTAAAGATTTTGAAAGTGCTAAAAAATGCAGAACGTGTCACCCTGGTATTTATGAACAGTGGTCGCAGGCAATGATGTCACAGGCATATACTCATCACTGGGATGAGATTGAATATTTCGACCTTGCCGAAGCGCATGCCACAGCAGTGCCGCAGTTGCGAGAAGCTGTTGACGGCTGCAACGGATGCCATACCCCGCTTGCATATATGAACGGGAAGTTTCCTCCACCAAGGCCTTCAGAAAATTCAATGGCCAACGAATCTGTATCGTGTGAGGTGTGCCATCTTATTCAGGAGACTCATTCGGACCCGCCATTCAACTACAGCTATGTAATAAGTCCGGGAACAACCAAATATGCCGGACGCCAGCCTTCAGTGGAATCACCTGCCCATAAAATCATAACAAAAGATATATTCCGTACTACCGAATACTGCGGAATATGCCATAATGAAAAAAATCCTTTTGGAATATGGGTTAAAAGTACTCAGCTCGAATGGAAAGAGGGACCCTATGCCGCACAGGGCGTCCCCTGCCAGGATTGCCACATGCCGAAAGGTCAGTATCTTAATGCTATAATGGGTAAACCCTATGCTGACGCACGACTACATTTGTTTCACGGTGGACACGATCCAGGAAAGGTAAGGGGAACAGTAGAAATAAGAATAGAGCCCGATGTGAGGGAGGCAGAACCAGGCGAGACAGTAATTTTTACAGTGGCTCTGTTCAATGCCAAAACAGGTCATAAGTTTCCTACAGGTTCTGTTGAAGACAGAATACTATGGCTGAACGTTGAAGCAACAGATGCAAAGGGCAAGGTTTACCATTTAAGTGTTGATAAGAAAGGATTTGAAGGAGAGGAATATACAATATCAGGTGATTATCTGGCTTACCAGGATCTGGGTATTCCGAAAGGAATAAAAGATTTCAAGGGACTGCAGCGCGACGGTATCCCCGCAGGCAACAGGATATTCCGTATGCCTTATCTGGATCCTGACGGAAACATGACTATCATGCAATGGAACACTGCCAGACTGGGTGTGGATTATCGCATTGGCCCGCGTGAAACAAAAACAGAAAAATTCACTTTCAGAATTCCTGTGAATGCTTCACCGGGGAAAATGAAGGTAACCGCCACATTAAATTACCAGCTTCTGGTAAAACCTGTAGCTGATTTTCTGGGCGTACCGGCTGATGAATCAGAAATAATACCCGTTAACGATCATTCTACATGGATAACTATTTTGCCCTAAACAAAAAAAATAATTTTGAATATGAATAAGAGTCATTTTCTGCTTGCTGCTGGTTTCTTTGCTTTATTTATTTCGGGTGAGGTATCAGGAATTCCTGCCTTTGCACGCAAATACCAGATAAGCTGCCAGGTGTGCCATTCACCAGTACCCCGACTCAAACCTTATGGTGAGGAATTTGCCGCCAGCGGTTACAGGATGACCGAATATGAGTCACCACGCTACTTCATCAACACGGGTGATGATAAACTATCTCTGTTGCGTGAGGTTCCGCTGGCTGTTCGTGTAGATGGTATTGCATCATACAACCGCGGAAACAGCGGGAAATTAGATTTCGGGGCACCATCAGGCGTTAAACTCCTTTCAGGTGGTGAATTATCAGACAAGCTTTCATACTATTTTTATTTCTTCATGAGCGAAGGCGGTGAAATAGTAGGTATCGAGGATGCATTCCTGACTTACAGCAATCTTTACGGTACCGGAATAAATATTACTGCCGGCCAGTTCCAGGCATGCGATCCTTTCTATAAAAGAGAGATAAGGCTTACTCTTGAGGACATTGCTATATTAACCTCTGTCCCTGGCACCTGTAACGCTTCTCTTAAATATGAAAGGGGAATAATGGCTGATTACGAAATACCTAAACTCGGTACGGGCGTTGTTGTTGAATTAATAAACGGGAACGGCATTGGTAACGGAGGTGAAGAACTTCTTTTTGATAAAGATAAATATAAGAACCTGCTTCTATATATTTCACAACCTCTGGGAAGGAGCTTAACAATAGGTCTGATGGGGTACCTCGGTAAGGAAATTGTAAGCGGAGCACCAGTAACTCTGCCAAGCAATATAAAAATGATAGGACCGGTAATCAAAGCCAACTTTAATGAGCATTTTATAATTAATGCCCAGTATATTCTTCGTACTGATGCAAGAATTTTTGATGAGACACTTGGAACATGGGGAACCGGGATAGACACTCAGGGGGGATATCTTGAAGCAATTTTTACACCCCGCGGCGATGCAAGCAAGTGGTATTTTACCGGACTGCTAAACTGGGTGGAGTCAGATTATGATATGCTTGATTATAAGTCTGCTACATTTCATGTTGGACATGTCTTAAGAAGAAATATCAGACTTATATCAGAGTATTCTTATATTGATGAGCCAGGTGATAAATATGGAAAATTTAGTGTCGGATTTATAGCAGCTTTCTGATGGCTACAGATTAAGGAATGTTTTAATTAATGAAATAAAAGGGTGAAATCCGATGCATAGATCTCACCCTTTTATTTTGTTACTTTTTAAGCAGGTCTCTTATTTCAGTAAGTAATTTGACTTCGGCAGGGGGTTCAGGAGGTGCAGCCGGAGCAGTAGGAACTTCAGATTTCTTTCTGAGAGTGTTGATGGCTTTAATCAACATAAATACCGCAAAAGCAACTATCAGAAAATCGAAGCACACCTGAAGAAAATTCCCATAATTCCATGTAACTGCAGGATTCCCGTCCGTAGCAGCTTTCATAACCAGCTTCAAATCAGTAAAATTTACACCGCCGATTAGGAGTCCAAGAGGAGGCATGATAATGTCGCTAACAAGTGAAGATACGATTTTGCCGAAGGCAGCTCCGATAATTATACCTACTGCCATGTCGACAACATTGCCCTTCATTGCGAAGGCTTTGAATTCATCAATGATTTTCATAGTGACTAATTTTTATTAATTAGAAAGGTAAAAAAATACTCAGTAAAAAAGTTTCTATTGTTTTTATTATTTACTGTTTGATTTCAATTTTTCAATGTTAAGTTCAAACCACGGCGATGAATAATCTGGATCAAAATCCGGATTTTTTATTATTTCACCAGTTCGGTGATTTATTATTCCTTTGATATATTTAGCAGGTAAAACGTAAACAGTGTCGGCGTTGTCATTTTTCTCAGGAGGTCGTTCAGTCAGGATATTTTCATAATGGCAGTTTTTAATTCCAGCTATTGCTATTTCATCGTTATAATATTTTATTATTTTATCGGAAATGCATATAACAACTACATAATCTCCATAATATCTTTTGCTGTTGTGTTTTATCAGCAGGTCAAGCCTGTCGCTTGTCACTGAAAAGGCTGTTTTGTAAAATGATTCAGCAAACCTGAATCCTTCCCTCAGAATATTTTCAGCGTCGCTTCTGAACTTTGTATAGTGTAGATATATTTTTGCTCTGTTCTCGTACTCAAGTATGAATTTCAGCACATCATCATCAAAAATTTTTTCATTTCTTAATTCATCGAAGTTTGATGCTCCTTTAAGAGCAGCAGTTTTTTTAAGAAGAGTATCAAACTGAATATCTCTTTTTATGAGTTTGGTATGCAGGTATGCAATATAGATTGCCAGCAGGAGGATTACTATCAAAAGGAATATTTCCATCCCGGTATTATTATGATGGACTCAGTCCGGTATTTAATACTAAAGTTAGTTAATTTTTAAATTATTAATACCGGATTGAAAAATATGTCAGAACCACCCTTTTTTTCTAAGGAAGAACATTCCAACTGCTGAAAGGAATGCTGATATCAGGAAGATCATTAGAAAAGCTATTCTGGAGTTTTCCATAAAGTTGGGTACATTCATTCCATACAGGCTGGCTATAAGTGTCGGGATCATCAGGAGGACCGAGATGGAGGTGAGTCTTTTCATTATGATGTTCAGGTTATTGGAAATTACAGAAGCATACGCATCCATCATTCCGCTAAGAATGTCGCTGTAAACCTGTGTTGTTTCCTGTGCCTGTTTGGTTTCAATTTCAACATCTTCCAGAAGCTCTTCATCATACTTATCCTTCTGATTCTTAAGATTTTTTAATCTGTTTATTAATATATCATTGCCTTTCAGAGATGTAGTGAAGTAAACAAGACATTTTTCAATCTGGAACAATCTCTGGAGGTCTTCGTTTTTAACAGATCTCTCAAGTTCCGATTCTGCTGATTTAATATGCAGATTTATCTGTTTAAGGTATTTGAGGAACCAGACACTTGAGTTCAGAATAAGGCGAAAAACCAGATCAAAATAATCTTTGTAGTTGATGTTTTTTCTAACGGAATAAGTTAGGAAGTCTTTTATCAGCTCTGTCTCTACGTGGCATATTGAAAGAAATATTTCATCCTTGAATAGAAGTCCTAATGGAGCGGTTGAGAATGGCATTTTTGGATTGCCATTCCGGTATGGGATTCTTATAATTATAAAGAACCAGCCATCTTCATATTCTATACGGGGCCGTTCATCAATATCTTCAAGGTCATTAAGGAATGAGGGAGGGATGTCAAATTTCTGAATATATTCTTTATCGTCGGCAACAGGGCATTCGATATGTATCCAGCAGTATGGTTCCCACTCTGCACATGGAACAATTCCTGTTGAGTTTTTAAAGAAAGTTCTCATAGTACAAGCCTCCATTATTTTTATAACAGAGGTTGACTATGCAAACCTCTGTTTAAATTCAACATAAATGATAATCGTCCATGTCTGGATTCAGTTTCGGCGTGCAAATTAATGAAATTAATTTATTGTGTAATTCAAATGTGAAAAAAAATTAGAAAAATATTAGAAAAAATATCCAGAAATAAAAAATGCGGCATAAAAGCCGCATTTTTTATCTAAGAATTTAGAACTATGCATTTTTGAATGCTTTTTTTCCTGCAAATTTTCCTGACTTGCCGAGTTCAACCTCAATACGCATAAGCTGGTTGAATTTTTCGATTCTTTCACTGCGGCAACCGCTTCCGGTCTTTATCTTCCCGGCATTTACAGCAACAGTCAGATCAGCAATAAAACTGTCAGCTGTTTCACCACTTCTGTGTGAAACAAATGTGTTATAACCGTTTCTGTATGCTAGTTCTATTGTTTCGAGTGTCTCTGTAACTGTACCGATCTGGTTAAGTTTGATCAGAATAGAATTAGCTGCTCCCTGATTAATACCCTGGGTAAGTATTGACTTATTGGTGCAGAAAAGATCGTCACCAACAAGTTCAATTTTACTTCCTAATACTTTTGTAATGTTAACCCAGCCATTCCAGTCATTTTCAGCCAGACCGTCTTCAATAGAGATAATTGGATATTGATTTACCCAGCTCTCCCATAGTTTGATCAATTCATCACTTGTAAGCAGTTTGCCGGTACTCTTGAAAAGTTTGTATTTTCCATCTTCCCACATTTCACTTGCAGCGGGGTCGAGGCAGATGCTCACATCGGTTCCCGGTTTGTAACCAGCCTTGTTGATAGCTTCAAGAATTACCTCAACTGCTTCATCATTCGATTTAAGGTCGGGTGCAAAACCTCCTTCATCGCCTACACCCGTGCTGTAGCCCTTCCCCTTGAGTACCGATTTCAGAGAATGAAATACTTCAACTCCCATCCTTATTGACTCTGCAAATGATGGTGCATTGTGGGGTGCAATCATAAATTCCTGAAAATCTACATTATTGTCGGCATGTTTGCCACCGTTGATTATATTGAGGCATGGAACAGGAAGAAGATGCGCATTCGCGCCTCCGAGATACTGGTAAAGAGGAATTCCTGCACTTTCAGCTTCAGCCCGTGCATAAGCCATCGATACAGAAAGAATAGCGTTTGCGCCAAGTTTTGATTTGTTTGGTGTGCCATCAAGTTCAATCATCAGATAGTCGAGCTGGCGCTGGCTGGTGAATTCCTTGCCGACAATTTCTTTTGCAATTACTTTATTAACATTTTCAACTGCTTTAAGAACACCTTTGCCGTTGTAGCGTTTTTTATCGCCGTCGCGCAGTTCACATGCTTCTCTTTCGCCAGTTGAGGCACCGCTGGGCACCATAGCCCTGGCCTGTGTGCCGTCTTCAAGAGTTACAACAGCTTCAACAGTCGGATTCCCTCTCGAATCCAGAATTTCCATTGCTGAGACATCAATTATTTTCATTTTTTCTATGTTTTGGTTAATGACTTTGTTCTAAAATAACATTATTCCTTTACTTTAAAATTTTAGCGACAAAATATAGTTTATTTTAATAAAATGAAGAAAAATAATCATTTTTAAGCTTTCCCTTTAATCTATTTATTTTAATCTGTTTTTATTAGAGATAAAATAGGCCAGAATCATCACGGCAATAAGTTGTGCAGCAATAGAAAAAAATACAAGTCCGGCGAGTGAGATGTCATATAATACTCCCATAATTGCACTGCCGGCAAACCAGAAGATACCAAAGGCGGCATTGAATGTTCCGTATGCTGTGCCACGTCTTTCCTGAGGAACCATACCTGCTATTTCTGCCCTCATAACTGACTCCTGCGCACCCATGCCGATTCCCCAGAGAATCATGCCTGCTACAGCAGCTGTTCTGTTACCAAGAAAAACAAGAGGGGCAAAAAAGGCCGAAACAAGTATAACTGCTAAAAGTACTTTTATTCCTTCCCTGTCATATATCCTTCCGATAAAAAGGGCTGCAAGAGCGTCGGTTGCCATTGCAACTGCATAGAGCACCGGAATAAAGGTATCGCTGAAGAGGGCATCCGATTTGAATCGGAAAGCTATCAGCGGAAAATCGGCAAATCCGGCTGCAACAAATACCACAGCTAGAAGATATACCCAGTATTTTTTGGAAAACCCCTTTGTATCTGCTGTTTTTACTTTTATCTCCAGTTCCCCTGGGGCCGGATAGAGATATTTGCAGAAGAGCAGTATTGTGAATGCTATAATTGCAGGGATTACCAGCACTGCATAAGCCATGGAATAGTTCTGGTTTTTGAAAAAAAGAACTGAGCTTACCAGCAAGGGGCCAGCTGTTGCTCCAATCTGATCCATTGCTTCGTGAAGGCCGAAACCCCACCCTCTTCCGATTTTCTGTGTGCCAAACGACAACAATGCATCGCGCGAAGGAGTCCTTATGGCTTTACCTGTACGCTCTGCAATCATAAGCACCACCGCAATTTCCCAGTATCCTGCAAGAGCAAGAAGAGGTACCGAAAAGAGGTTCAGGGCATATCCGGCAATCATCAGCAACCAGTATTTCTTTGTACGGTCAGCAAGCCACCCCGACAAAAGTCTGAGTCCATACCCTATTAGCTCACCTGCTCCTGCAACCAGACCGACAGTGGTACCACTTGCACCAAGGATTTTCAAAAAAGGCCCATTCAGACTTCTTGCCGCTTCATAAGTTACGTCTGAAAAAAGACTCACCAGACCTAAAAGGATGACGAATCGTATTGCTGTATCTGCTCTTAATAAATTTCTCACAAACACCTGCTTTTAAG
>JBASIK010000173.1:0-9871 GCA_049654745.1 Bacteroidales bacterium | reverse complement strand
GCTGGGACCACAGGGTCAGAAGAATATTTACCTGCTCAACAGGAATACGGAGCCGCTGGCTGGATGTGTTTACATTAAATTTTAAAGCTCCGAAATCTAACCTGAAAAATTCTTTAATCTTTTGTTAGAATTTAAAAAATAAATTTTTTTTTTTAAAAAACATCTTTTTAAATTTGCTATAGTTTGCTTTTATATAATTATTATTCCAGATACCTATGCAAAAAAATGGTCTGAAAAAAAGTAAAAAAGGGTTGTGGAGAACTTTTTTTCCATTGCCTGGTGTAAGAATGCTGATATTTATTTTCACTGCGATGTTACCCTTCGAGGTATCATCTTCTATTAATCATGAAGATCAGCAACAGATTAGCGTCACTGGTACGGTAACAGACCAGCAGGGACAGCCTCTTGCCGGGGTTACCGTTATGGTAAAAGGAACCTCAAAAGGAGCCTTAACTGACATGTCAGGCAAATATTCACTTACGAACATTAAGAGGGATGATGTACTCACCTTCAGTTTCATTGGTTTCGAAACGCAGGAAGTACCGGTAAATGGCAGGTCAGTGATTAATGTGACGATGGCAGAGACTACTCTTGCTCTGACTGAGGTAGTTGTAGTTGGTTACGGTACTCAGAAAAAAGAGACAGTTGTAGGAGCTGTAACCCAGATGTCGAGTGATGAGTTGAAGCGTACGGGTAGCGCCCCTGATCTAAGGCAGGCAATAACAGGACAGTTGCCGGGTGTTGTTGCCCTTACTGTTTCGGGTGAACCTGGAGGTATATTAACAGGACAGAGTGCCACAAATATATTTATTCGAGGCCAAAACACCTGGAACGGAGGTCAACCTTTGGTTCTTGTTGATGGAGTGGAAAGAAATATGAACAATGTTGACCCGAACGAGGTTGCAAGTATTTCTGTTTTAAAGGATGCCTCTGCCACAGCAGTGTTTGGAGTTAAGGGAGCTAATGGCGTAATTCTGATAACAACCAAAAGAGGAGAGAAAGGGAGAACAGTCCTGAATTTCAATTACACATCAACAGGTACTATGCTGTCGAAGCAGCCAAAAAAGCTTGATTCCTATGCTGCCATGATGGCAAAAAACGAAATCATCGAAAGGGAAGTTGTTCTTAATGAACCTTCATGGAACGCATATGTGCCCTATGACATCGTTTTGAGGTACAAAAAACCTCAGACCCCTGAATATGCTTATATATACCCGAATGTTGACTGGGAAAAGGAAATGTTCAAGACTATGGGCTTATCTCACAGAGCCACACTGAGTGCCAGGGGAGGAAGCGATGCAGTACAGTATTTCGGATCATTTGCATTTCTCCATGAAGGAGACATGTTTAAAAGATATGACAATGGAAAAGGATATTATCCGAACTACAACTTTGACAGGTTCAATTTCAGGAGCAATATTGACCTTAAGTTGACCAGAACAACGAAATTTTCTCTGAACCTGGCAGGTTATTACAGTGTTAAAAATACAAACTATAACAATGAAGGCTCCACCAGCCGTGCAGATGCATGGATGTGGAGGGCCACCTATGGTCTTGCCCCAAACCTTTTCCTGCCCATGTATGCCGACAACAGGTGGGGTTGCTATGCTGAAGGGGGTAATAATACTGTAAATCCAATTGCAGTTGTTTATAACATAGGTATTAGACAAACAAGAACCACACAGCTGAACTCTGATTTCAGCCTTACCCAGAATCTTGATTTTATTACCGAAGGTCTGGATTTAAAGGCATCTCTGTTTTACGATAACAATATAAGATCTGAGGGAGGAATCTACGATATAAACAACTACGTGCGTCCAAATGAGGCAGCTACAAATGTACCGTATACTCAGATATACCCTATGCTATACACCGGACCTGACCAGGACCCCAGCGAGTATACAAAATATCTTCCTGTAAGTGATGAAGAGTATGACTGGGTAATTCGTCCATGGACGATACGTGAGGAAACTGTCGGTTCAGGGCAAAACTGGACGCCGGGTATTCCTGTCGATAGAAGACTTATGTACCAGATCCAGTTAAATTATGCCAGGAAGTTCGGGATGCATAATGTTACTGCTATGGGACTGTTTAAAAGGGAGCAGTTCGCAAGCGGCAGTATGTTCCCTAACTACAGGGAAGACTGGGTTTTCAGAGCTACATATGATTACAGGTCTAAATATCTGTTTGAAGCAAATGGAGCATATAACGGTTCAGAACAATTCGGACCTGGATACCGCTTCGATTTCTTCCCTTCAATTGCTGTTGGATGGGTTATTTCAAATGAACCTTTCTTTAAAATACCCCAGATTAACAATTTAAAAATAAGATTCAGTAGAGGGAAAATAGGAGATGACAATGTGAGTGGCAGCAGGTGGCTTTATAGTTCACAGTATGCTTACGGAGGCAGAGCAGGTCTGAGTGAACTGACCAATGGATTAAGTCCATATACCATGTATCAGCAGACAGTTGTCGGAAACCCAGATGTAAGATGGGAAACAGCAATTAAAAATAACCTGGGAATTGAATTAGGATTATTCAAGAATATGTTTACAATAAATACAGAGGTCTTCAATGAGGATAGAAAAGATATCTTTTTATCGGGTTCTCAGAGAAATATCCCTGCATTTTTCGGAACACAACCACAAAGTGCCAATCTCGGAAGAGTAAAATCAAAAGGGTTTGAAGTTGAACTGGGATATAAAAAACAGTTTTCCCGCCAGCTTAATATATGGGCAAATCTTGCAATATCCCACAATGAGAACAAAATCATTAACCGTGAAGACCTTCCACTGGAATTCAAATATCTCCAGCAGGCAGGATATCCGATAGGTCAGCACCGTTTATTGAAGAGAACAGAATTTTACGATAACTGGGACGAGGTTTATGCCAGCGTACCAACAGAAACCAATGACCTTCAGAAACTTCCAGGATATTACGACCTGCTCGATTTTAATGCTGACGGCATAATAAAAAGCAGTGAAGACACACCACCGGTTGGTTATTCTGAAATTCCACAAAATACTGTCAATTTTACTTTTGGAGCAGATTATAAGGGATTCAGCTTCATGGTTCAGTTCTACGGAGTAAACAATGTAAACAGATATATTCCGTTTAACAATTTCCAGGACGACACGGATATTCTCTTCAGCCATGTGGCCGACTACTGGTCGAAAGATAATCCCGATGCTACATCTTTCCTTCCAAGATGGAAAACACAGGCTGAAAATATCGGAGACTATTATCTGTATGATGCATCTTATTTGAGACTTAAAATAGTTGAATTGTCATATACAATGAATGATCTTGCATGGGTTAAAAGGGCAGGCTTCAAAGATATGAGGATTTTCCTGAACGGTAATAATCTGTTTTTCTGGTCAAAACTTCCAGATGACCGTGAGCAGACCTATTCAGGCGGAACTGCCACTGGGGGAGCCTATCCTACAGTTAAGAGGATTAACCTTGGAATTGAAATGACATTTTAAATGATTACGACTATGAAAAGTAAAGGTTATATTTCACATATATTACTTCTCACTTTGCTGGTGTTTTTTACTTCATGTGAGAAGTACCTTGACAAAGCTCCCGCGTCGGACATTTCGGAGAAGGACGTATTTGGTAATTTTACAAGTTTTCAGGGCTTTGTTGAACAAATGTACAACTGTATTGTAGACCCCGATAAAGCAGGGGCATGGAATAAATATCTTTTTGCTGACGAGACGCTAAACAATTATCCTTACAATTTTGATAACGGCAACTATTGGGGAAGTGAGACTTATTTTTACGGAGCATCAAGCGTAAATGTTGCAAGCAATACTTCGAGGGACAGAAGAATATGGGAATATGCATGGTATGGGATAAGGGTTGCTAACATGGTTCTTGAGAAGCTGGAAGAACCCGGTCTTTTTGAAGGAACCGAGGAAGAAAGGAACCTGCTTAAAGGACAGGCATTGTTTTTCAGAGGATGGTTTTATTTCGAGATTTGCCGTTTCTGGGGAGGCATGCCATATGTTACCAGAGTACTTAGCCCCACTGAAGATATGACAGGAGAAGAATTCAGGAGGCTTAACTTTCAGCAAACTGCACTAAAGATGGCTGAGGATTTCAGAGCTGCAGCTGATCTACTTCCAGCTCACTGGGATCTGACTGTTACCGGCCAGAAAACTCTCGGACACAACAGGGACAGAATAAATAAATTTCATGCCCTTGGTTATCTGGGTAAAGCACTGCTATATGGAGCCAGTCCCATGATGAACGAAGAAGCAACTGGCAACAACACATATAATGAAACAATGTGTGCGCAAGCTGCCAACGCTTTCGGAGAGTTACTTGCGCTTGCAAATTCAACAGGTTTATACCAACTTCAACCATGGTCAAGCTATATGGATATATTCTATAAAAGAAACTATCTGAGACCGGGTGGAGTTGAGGTTATAATGTCCCCTACAATATATGACAGGTCAAGGGTCAGATGGTCAACCATTGGAGCAACAGTTCCTTCGTCGTTTGGATTGAACAGCGGAAGCAATGCAGATGTTCCCACACATAATATTACCAAGAATTTTGCAATGGCCAACGGTTTGCCTATTACTGACCCGGCTTCAGGTTATAATGAACTTGATCCCTGGACAAACAGGGAGCCACGATTCTATAAATTTATTGCCATCGATGGAGAGAAATGGTGGTCAGCCTCAGGACCTGACATGTATGCTCAGCTCTATAACGGAGGACGCCACCGTTCAGGAATAAATCCACCAAGCGTAACCGGCTATTATCAGAAGAAATTTAACGGCTTAAGTCCGACTTTTTCAACTTCAATAGCAAACCAGTTAATGGCATATGTGCCCTATCTGAGAATGGCAGATATATATTTAATGTATGCTGAAGCCGTTCTGTTCAGCCCCGGAGGCACCCCTCAAAGCACCTCGAGTAATTTCTCGATGACCGCCGAACAGGCAGTAAACGCAATCAGGAACAGGGCACAGCTGCCAAATCTTGACCCTAAATATACAGCAAACAGGGATGTCTTCTTTGAAGAAATTGTCCGTGAAAGAGCTGTTGAATTTATGTTTGAGGGACAGCGGTTCTGTGACCTCAGGCGCTGGAACAGAAACTACGACCCAAGATACCTTGATAAAACCGCAATAGATTTTGACAGAGGCCCCGGAGGAAAACCAATAAATATCAAAGAAAGATTGGTCGTAAAAAGAGTTGCTACAAAAAAACATAACTGGCTGCCTATACAGACTAAGTTCACAAAAATGTATGAAGGTTTTCCCCAGAACCCGGGATGGTAAACTGATAAAATATTAAAAATCACTGGAACATGGAAAAAAGAATAATAATTTTCATAACCTTTCTAAGCATAATATTTATATGTTTTCCCGTTAATTCCTACGGGCAACAGAGTAAAATGCTTACTATTGAAGCAGTTGTTACCGACCAGGAAGGTAATCCGATTAAAGATGCTGAAGTATTTAGTGGAAAGTACTATGCCAGAACCGACCCCCAGGGAAAGTTTGTTATTTCAGCTGCTCCCGATTCAAAGATTATTTTCGAGGCAAAGGGATTCGAAAATATCAGTTTTACAGTGGATGAAGTCAGGAGGATGAAAACAATAGCTTTGAAAAGAATCAGTTTCCTGTATGAAAAAGATGCCAGGATTAATCTTGCATTCCGGGAAACATATCATGGTGATTTAATAGGGGCTGCCAGCACTGTTAAAACCGATGAAGTCATATCTTATGATCATATGATTTATGCTGACGAAGTACTCAGCGGGAGAACCCTTGGCATGCTTGGAAGTAATAACATAAGAGGTGTGGGTATTGGGATCAATGCTGCAAGTTTGACAGGTTCGGGACTGGCAACCGGTAATGCCTTGTTTATCGTTGACGGACTTCCTCGCAGACTTGAAGGATTGAGGCTCTCTGAGATCGAAAGCATAACAGTTCTTAAAGATGTTAATTCAGCTGTTTTGTATGGCAGTGCCGCTGTTAATGGAGTCATAATGATTAAAACCAAACGTGGTGAGGCTTTTAAAGATAAAGCTGATGTAACATTTAACCAGGGAATTTCGTTCCCGAGAGCCCTGCCGAAATATCTTAATTCGGCAGATTATATGACCTATTTCAACCAGGCAAGGATAAATGACGACCAGAGTCCCCAGTTCACACCTGAGCTCATTGAAAAATACGCAACAGGAAATAAATATCGCTATCCTGATGTTGATTATTATTCAAGTGATTACCTTAAAGGTTTTAAAGGCTATTACGATCTAACTGGCGAATTTTCAGGAGGTAATGATATTGCGAAGTACTATTCTAATTTTGCGTGGTATTCTGCCGGAAGCATTATCAATTTTGGTGAAGCAAAAAACGCAAGAAACAACATATTCAGTGTACGCGGTAATGTTGACCTGAAAATAAACAACTGGATTAAAACAGCTATAGATGGGTCAGCTGTTTTTGGAAACAATAAAAGCCAGAGGGGTAATTTCTGGTCGGCTGCCGCAAATAACAGGCCGTATGAATTCACTCCACTTATACCCATCGATCTCATAGACCCGAATAATCCACTTCTTAAAGCAAGAAAGAATGATATTGATGGGAAATATCTCCTGGGGGGAAATGTTACCTATCAGTCAAATGCAATAGCCGATTGTTATTCCGGCGGAGTTAATGAAAATATTCAGAGGCGTCTGGCTTTTAACAATAGAATCGATTTTGACCTCGGGAAAATTACTCAGGGTCTTTCATTTCATACCAATTTCAGTTTTGACTTCTTTACTTCCTACGATCAGGCAATAGTTAACCAGTATTCTGTTTACGAACCAATCTGGGATGCTGTTAACGATTCAATAATAGACCTAAAACAGTATGGGGTGGATGCAAGGCCAGGCACTCAGCAAGTAGCAAATATTACCTTTTACAGGAGGTTTGGTTTCTACGGATTATTTAGTTATGACAGAACTTTCGGGGATGTTCATCACATTACAGGTTCTTTGCTTGGTTACGGAAGCACGCTGAAACAGCAGGGTGATTTCCAGCCTGTTAAACAAGCCCATCTGGGTTTGCAATTAGGCTATATCTTCAACAAAAAATATATGGTCGATTTCAGTGGTGCATTTGTGAATTCAGTGAAGCTGGCAAAAGGAAACAGGGTTGGTTTCTCTCCCACAATAGGCATTGCCTGGATGCTGAGCGAGGAGAATTTTCTATCATCAGTCAGCAATATAGATTTTCTCAAACTTAGATTTTCAGCGGGTATACTTAACTCGGATCTCCCGATTGGAGGCTTTTTCTATTATGATAACAGATATACCACTTCCGGTAGCTACTCATGGAATGAAGGACAAAGGAGCCGAAGCGGAGTCATGTCAAGCTGGGCCGACAATCCTGAACTTGGATATGCAAAACGCAAATCTTTGAATGCAGGGCTTGAAGGTATGTTTTTCAAAAAGATGCTGGGCTTTGAGGCTAATATATTCTACGAAAACTATACCGATCAGGTCACTAAACCATCAAGCATTTACCCGAGTTATTATACAGATTTTATACCATACAGGAACTTTAATGCCGATATGTATAAAGGAGTTGAGGCAGGATTGAACTTTAATAAATCGTTCGGCGATTGGAATTTCTATATCGGAACAAGAATGCTATATGTAACATCGGAGAGAACAAAAGTTGATGAAATCTATGCCAACGACTATCAGTACCGTAAGGGGAAACCGGTTGATGCGACATTTGGTCTGGAAGCTCTGGGACTCTTCCAGAGCCAGGAAGAAATTGATAACAGTCCTTTCCAGACATTCGGGACAGTTAAACCCGGTGATATTAAGTACAAGGATCAGAACGGAGATGGTGTAGTAGATGCAAATGATGAGGTTTACATCCGGCGCTGGCAGGCTCCTCTGTCAGGGGGTGTGGATTTAATTATTTCATACAAAAGCCTTACACTTTTTGTTCTTGGCGAAGGACGCAGTGGTGCTGAAGCATTCAAGGAAGGTAATTACTACTGGGTTGATGGAAATAAAAAATATTCCGAAGTGGTTTTAGGAGCCTGGACCCCTTCAAATGCTACAACGGCTACCTATCCTCGTCTGAGTTCAGTAACAAACAATAATAACCACCGCCGTTCAACATACTGGTTATACAATAACGATTATTTCCAGATCAGTAAAGTGCAATTGACATGGTCGGCGCCTGAATCTGTAGCGAAATTCCTTTTTATGAAAAAACTGGATCTGTTTGTAAATGCCTCAGACATTTACCAGTTTGCGAAGAACCGGAAAATCAGAGATCTCAGTGTAGGAGCTGAGCCTTATTACCGGACCTTTTCTGCAGGTTTAAAGGCTGTTTTTTAATCAAATTTAAATTATCAGACTATGAAAATATATAAATCAATCTTTCTGCTTCTTCTGGCAATGTTTGTGGTTTCAGCCTGTGAAGAGCTTCTGGAACCAGAGAATGATAATCACAGCACTATTGACAGAGTTTACAGAGAACCTTCATTTGCTGAAGGGCTTTTGATAAGGGCATATACTTACATACCCACCAATGATTACCGCTGGGATGAAGTAGCAACAGATGATGCTGTTACAAACGATAAGTTGAATACCTTCAGAAGGATGGCTACAGGCGAATGGTCGGCATCATATAATCCACAAAACCTATGGGATAATTGCTACAGAGCTATAATATATATTAATCAGTTTCTTGATGTTGTTGACGACATACCATGGAAACCAAGTATCCCTGCGCAACATAATCTTTTTATAAGAAGGCTTAAAGGGGAATCTTATGCATTGAGAGGCATGTTCAAATATTACCTCCTGCGCAACCACGGAGGTTTTGGAACCAACGGACAGCTTCTCGGGACACCTTTAATTGAGAAATTTCCGGAGACACAACAGGATTTCAGTACCAGCAGAGCACAGTTTAATGATTGTGTTAACAGCGCTTATGCTGATTTTGATCAGGCAATTAATCTGCTACCCATGGATTATGGCAATGTGCCTGATCTGACATCGGTACCTGCAGGTTTTCCGGAAGTAACAGATGTTAATAATTACAATGCTGTTATGGGTGATTTCTCAAGGCAGAGGATCAGCGGACGTGTTGCAAGAGCTTTACGGGCACGTCTTGCTCTTCTTGCAGCAAGCCCTGCGTTCAACCCGTCTAACGATCTCTCCTTATGGGAAAAGACGGCCAATTATGCAGCTGAACTTATTAATAATATAGGAGGAATTTCAGGACTTGATCCCAATGGTCATAAATTCTATCTTGCTGCACAGGTTAATGACGCAAATCTTTCAAGCGGTGATTATAAAGACTTAAAAGAAAATATTTGGCGAAGGCCTATTTATTCCGATGCTGCTCGGGAACAGGCGAATTTCCCGCCTTCCCTTTACGGAAACGGAAGAATAAATCCGAGTCAGAACCTTGTTGATGCCTTCCCGATGGCCAACGGATATCCGATCGACCACCCATCCTCAGGATTTAACCCGGCAAGCCCTTATTCCGGAAGAGACCCACGCCTGTCACTCTATATTATTACCAGTGGCAGTACCTACAAAGGTCAGATCATCAATACAGGCGTCGGCGGTGGTGATAATGCCGTAGATGCTATACCCACTTCAACCAGAACAGGATATTATTTGAAAAAACTACTGAGGGAAGAAGTAAATGCTAACCCGGCCAGCATCTCTAACCAGCAACATTATATTACACATGTCAGGTATACTGAAATTTTCCTCATATTTGCCGAAGCAGCCAATGAGGCATGGGGACCTGATGGCACAGGACCTGTGGCAACATACTCCTCACGACAGGTAATTAGAGCTATCAGAAACCGAGCAGGAATACCT
>JBASIK010000172.1:0-3261 GCA_049654745.1 Bacteroidales bacterium | reverse complement strand
GTTTTGAGTTTTCATAATCTGCCGGAGCAATTGATTTACCTGCATTTAATGCTGAATCGCGTCTGAAGTTATTAAGTTCAATCAGATAATTTTCATTATAGAATTTTTCATTTTCCTGTAAACGTGCAGTATATGTTTTAAGCTCCCTCAGTTCTTCATTTACAGCATTTATTCTGGCATTATAGTAATCGTTCTTAACGAAATTATCAATATCTGATATACTCTTTCTGAATGTTTCATAGGGTGTTTGCAGTTCTCCAAGGTTGTAAAAATCTGGAATAGTCTCGATTTTTACATCACTTCTGAGGTTAAATGTATCAATAAAGTTTTTTAGTTTTCGAACCTCTTCAAATGATGCCGGGTTTTCCATTACTGCTAGCACGTCACCGGCCTTTACCTGCTGTTTATCCGAAACCATTAGGTGCATTATGCGGCCTGTTGTTTTAGACATTATGGAAGCAGGAGGGTTTTCGGTTGTTATTTCAACCTGAGCAGGAACAATATCAGGATATTTAATCAGCCATGCAAAAAAAATAAATAAAACAAATATTGCGAATATAATCATTGTGCCCCACCTCAGGATTTTACCCGGGGGATTCCCCATTATCTCCCTCACAGGCTCAGAATATTGAATTTCGTGCTTTTTCACCCTTACTTTATTTATCAGAGTATTATTCAGTTACCGAGTTCAAGCTGATTTTTTATAAGATTAAAGTAAGCCCCCTGCCTTTCAATAAGTTCATTGTGTGTACCAGACTCAACGATTCGTCCGTTATCAAGTACTACAATTTTATCTGCATCCCTTACTGTGCTTAGCCGGTGAGCAACAATTATTACAGTCTTGTTTTTGAAAAAGCTTTTAAGATTTTCAACTATTACCTTTTCACTTCCTGCATCGAGTGAATTTGTTGCTTCATCAAAAATAATTATCTCAGGATCTTTATACACTACCCGTGCTATAAGAAGTCTTTGTTTCTGACCTTCACTTAAACCATGCCCATTCATTCCAACTTTTGTATTATAACTTAATGGCATCGACTCAATGAAACCTCTAATATTGGCAATCTCGGCTGCTCTGTAAAGTCTCTCCTCGTCTATAGTTTCAACCCCCGGAGCAATGTTAGATGCAATTGTATCGGCAAAGATGTAACCGTCCTGCATAACCGCACCTACCTTTTTCCTCCATGTTTTGAGGCTTATGTTTTCCAGTTTTGTATCTCCTACAACTATTTCTCCGGTAACTGGTTTATAAAAACCAAGTATCATCTTAAGCAGGGTTGTTTTGCCACTTCCACTGGCACCAACAATTGCCGTTACATTATTCTCTTTAATCACAAGATCAATATCTTTAAGTACAAAGGGAGATCTTGGTCCCTCGTATTGATATGAAAGATTATTGATATAAATATCTTTCCTCTCGGGCATTTTCTTTACTTTGGCTTCGGGCTCAGGTTCCTCGTCATCCATTGAATGAACTTCAGATAATCTATCGAGACTCAGTTTTGCATCCTGCGACACTCTGAAGAAATAAATTATCTGATTAACAGGTAAGTTTAACTGACCTATAATAAATTGAATCGCAAGCATCATACCGAGTGTCATTTCGCCCTTAATAACCGTTGTTGCCGAAACAAGTGTAATCAAAATATTAGTGACCTCATGAATCAATGTAGCTCCGGCCGACTGATGCTGCATGAGGTTCAACCCTTTAACCCTCAGATGAAAAAGACCTGCCTGAAGGTTTTCCCATTCCCACCTTCGTGCAAGTTCACTCTGAGTGAGTTTAATTTCCTGCATGCCATTGACCATCTGGATGAGTTTGCTGTTTGTTGTTGACATCTGTCTGAACCTCTGGGTATCAAGAATAGCACGGGATTTCATGAAAAGAGATACCCAGCCAATATATGCCAGAGTACCGGCAAGAAAAATCAAAAGAATCTTTAGACTGAAAATAGCCAGAACTATTCCAAAAACAATCAGGTTGAAAAATGAAAACATTATACTCAGAGATGCTGAGGTGAGAAATTCTTCTATCCTGTTGTTGTCATCTATTCTCTGTAGTATGTCGCCTGTTAATTTGGTATCAAAGAATGACACAGGCAGAGCCATCAGTTTATGCAGAAAACCTGATACCACTGCAACATTTATTCTTGCACCTATATGAAGCAATAGCCAGTTACGTATATACTCAACAGAAAACCTTCCAGCCACAAGTGCAAGTTGAGCAAAAAGAATAAGATAGATAAAGCCTATATCGCTATTATTGATACCTATATCAATAACTGACTGGGTAATAAAAGGTATAACCAGTTGAATAAGACTGCCCAGGAAAAGTCCGAGGAATAACTGATAAAAATACTTTTTGTATAATTTGAAATATTTCCAGAGAAACAGGAAACCTTTTTTTTGTTCCTTCTCCTCTTCAGTTTCATAAAATGCCGGAGTAGGTTCCATTATCAGAACCAGTCCCACTGGCTCTCCGTTAATAACTGTTCCTGACCAATTATTAATGAATTCCTGGTGGCTGTACTTCAGAAGACCAAGTGCCGGATCGGCAACCCATATGTACTTCGGTGAAACTTTGTATACAACAATGAAGTGCCTTTGTTTCCAGTGAACTATACAGGGCAATGGTACATTTTTGATAAATGTACTGAAAGGTATTTTTACTCCTATGGTTCTAAAACCCAGGGTATCTGCAGCTTCCGACAGACCAAGAAATGACACACCCTCCCTGGTAATGTAACATCTTTTACGGAGAGATTCGAGTGAAAAATTCTTTCCATAAAAACCTGCTATCATCTTAAGGCAGGCAGGTCCACAATCCATTGCATCTGGTTGCCTGACAAACGGAAATGACATTACTCAAATACAGATAGTTTTTTAGTTAGGGTAAAGATATTTATTTTTGACAATGTAAAATTTCAATATTTTATAAAAACTATAATCAGTGGAATAAATTTACTGTGGATTACCTTTGGAAATAGTATATTTGTCAATCAATTAAGGTATCAACAGGGGATTGTTGGGGAAATTATCAGATAAGGATATAATAGAAGGTGTTCGCCGTCAGGACGAAAAGATTCTCAATTATTTGTACGACAACTATTTTAAGCTGGTTAAAAATCATGTAATTAAGAATAACGGTACTGAAGACGATGCTTCAGATGTTTTTCAGGAAACTATCATTCTTCTCTATCAGAAAATATGTGAAAACAATCTGGAACTGACCAGTGACCTGAGGGGGTTCTTCTTTGGTAT